>CALJUJ010000062.1 GCA_937975525.1 uncultured bacterium | reverse complement strand
CACCGACCGACGGACGCGGCGTCGCCATCGAAGCTTGCGGCAGGGTGGACGCCCTGCCCGCGGCGGTCTGGCCGGTCGTCGTCAATTGTCAGTACTTCTCGGAGTTCCTGCCTTCCGTCGATCAGAGCCGACTGTTGTCGCGCCAGGGGCATGTCGCCGACTGCGAGACCGAGGTCGACCTGCCCTTTCCTCTGCGAGACATCTACACGGTCACACGCAACGTCGAAGTCGCCCTCGAAAGCGGCGGCTGGCAGCGGCGCTGGACACTGCTGCGCGGGAGCTACAGCCGCAACATCGGCTCCTGGACGTTGCTCCCGTGGCCGGGCGACGACGGTGACACGCTCGTCGTCTACAACGTCGACATCGACCCCGACAGCTTCGTCCCCAATTTCATCCTGCGCCGCTTGCAGCGATCGACCGCCCCGCGCGTATTCGATGCCGTGCGCGAGCGCGTCGCCTACTGCGCCGGCCGCGACGACGCCGCGTGCCGGGCCGACTTTCCGCCGCGCGCGGACTGATCACTCGCCGAACCGTTCGATCGCCTCGACGCGCAGCCGTTCCGTCGCGGTGAAACGGTCCGCGAGAAGCTCGTCGATCCGGCGGTCACGCTCGGCGGCGTCGATTCGAGCATCGGCTTCGATGGCGGCGCGTTCCGCGCGAAACGATTCGAGCCGTGCTTGCCAGGCGGTCCGCTCGCGGTCGAGCTCCGCGAGCCGGTCCGCCGCGGCAGCGCCGACCATCTGCTCCCGGAGCGCCCGCACCTCCTCGTCGCTGCCGCCGGCCTCGCGCAGGGCGGCTTCGTCGGCGCGAAGGCGCGACGGCAACGAGGCACGGGCGCGGGCCTCGCGCACGGCTGGCGGCAGGCTCTGCTCGATCTCCCACAGGCGATGGTCGCGCTCGGCCTCCGCCAACGAATCGTCGGCGAGGATCTCGCGGCGCGCGAGGTCGGCTTCCGCCATCCGCTCCTCCGTGCCGAAGAACGATTCCGCGAGCTCGGCGCCGAGGCGGTCTCGGCGCAGCGCCCGCAGCGCCTCGAGGCGCTGGCTCAGCGTTTCCGGAACCTCGCCCCGCGTCGCCATGCGCCGTGCGGCCCGGCGGTAGCTCAGGTAGGCGTCGAGCACGCGGATCGCCTCGGCGGCCGCAGCAGGCGGCAGGCGCGCCTCGATCTCGCGCACGATCAGCGATCTCAACTCGCTGACGCTTCTCTCGCCGGTCGCGGTCAGGAAGTAGTCGAAGAACAGGCGCGCGCCGAGATCGGCAACGAAGCGCCCGTCGCCATCGATGCGCAGCGCGCCATCGGGCTCCGTGTCGACGAGTGAGTCCGGGGGCTCGAGACGGTCCGAAGCGTCACGTGCCTCGAGGGTCGCAGGGGGCTCTGCCTCGCCGGGGGCAACCTCGAGCGGCGCGGCTGCATCGAGCTCGACCACGGGCACGGGAGCACCCGTCGCCGGCGAGCCCGGCGCGGCGTCGCGGTCGGAGGCGAGAAGCCAGACGCAAGCGGCGGCCAGGAGCACCGCTCCGGCCGCCGCGAGAGAACGCCGAGTCGTCAAGTTCTTCCGGTCGGCCTCAGAGACCCTTGCCCTTCAGCCGGTTCGCGTGGGCGCGGAAGACCGACGTCGGGCTCGACTCGAACCACGAGGTCAGACCGAGGATCTGATTCACCTCGTCGAGGTGGTTGTGGAAGTAGTTGTCGCGGATCACGTCGCCGAGGTGCGAGCTGCAGCGGCCGACGAGCCCGTCGTTGGCTTCGTCGTAGAACAAGGAGGTCAGGCCCATGGCGGCATCGGAAATGTCGAGCGCGTTCGTCAACACGCCGGTGCCCGACCACGAGTAGTAGCGCACGCCGTTGACCTTGGACGCTCCCTCGCCGCAGGCGCTCCCGGGCACGCCCTGGGGATAGCTCGCGTTGAAGGCAGCCATCCCCGGCGAGCTCAGCGACTCGAGCGCGGCCACCGCGTCCTGCGGGTTCGAGGAGCCCGTGAGCAGGCCGAGCACCGTGCCCAGGCTGTCGGCGAAGAACGCCAGCACGCCTTCCGTGAACGAGCCCTGCTCGACGTTGTCGCGCAGGAAGTCGGCGAGGTCGGCGCCCTTGTGCGGGCTGCCCACGGAGGTCACCGAGGCGACGAGATCGGGCCGCACGGCCGCCACGTAGCGAACGTCGAGACCGCCGTGGCTGTGCCCGATGAGGTTGACCTTGGGCTTGCCGGTGATGGCGATGATCTGCTGGACCTGGGCGAGGAGCTGCTCGCCGCGCGCTTCGGTCGAGTTGAACTGGCTGACGTTGGTCACGTACACGCGTGCGCCGCCGTCACGCAGCGACGACGGGATGCCGTACCAGTACTCGTAGACGCCGAACAGCGCATCGAACCCGGACATGCCGTGGGCGAGCACGATCGGGTACTTCGTCTTCGTGTAGTTGCAGTTCCACCAACACCAGGCCTCACTCGTCCGAGGCACGACCGCTGTTGCTGCCACCCCGATGAACACGCCCAGCACCCACGTCGTCACCCACTTGCGCATGCGTTCCTCCCCTCGTGCGCCGCAGTACGAGCTGCACGCTCCTGATGTTCGGTACCGGCGGTAGCAGAGGCCGATCCAAGCGGTCAAACCTTTTCTTCACCCACGCAGTAGCCGAGCTGATGACGGAGTTCGGTCGGATGCGCAGTTCCTCCGCTCCGGGAATCCTGCTACGGATCGCCGCAGCGCACGCGCGCTCCCTGGATGCCATGCTCGCCGCCGTATGCCACGACTTCGGTCAGCCACTCGTCTTCGAAGAAGTCGAGCTCGCGTCGCCGGGACCGGGTGAGGTCAAGCTGCACATCGCCGCCTGCGCGATCTGCCAGAGCGACGTCCACTCGATCGACGGCGCCTGGGGCGGCGAGCTGCCCTGCGTCTTCGGACACGAAGCCGCCGGCACGGTCGAAGCCGTCGGCACGGGGGTCGAGCACGTTCGCCCCGGCGACCGTGTCGTCGTCAGCCTGGTTCGCTCGTGCGGCGCCTGCTACTTCTGCCGCCGCGGCGAGCGGCCGTCGTGCAACGCCGCCTTTCCCCTGTCCGAGCACAGCCCTCTGCACCTCGCCAGCGAGGGCGCGATCCGCCAGGGACTCGCCGTCGGCGGCTTCGCCGAGCGCGCGCTCGTACACGCATCGCAGGTGGTCGCGATTCCCGACGACCTTTCCTTCGATCGGGCCGCCCTGCTCGGATGCGGTGTGGTGACCGGCTTCTGCGCGGTGACCCGCATCGCAGCGCTGGCGCCCGGCGATGACGTCGTGGTGATGGGCGCTGGCGGCGTCGGCCTCAACATCGTCCAGGCGGCGCGGCTCTCCGGCGCAGCGTCGATCGTCGTCGCCGATCTCGATCGAGCCAAGCTGGCGGCAGCGACGCGTCTCGGCGCCACGCACACCGCCAACCTGCTCGAGCACGAAGACGTGGACGGCATCGTCGGCGCCTTGACCGATCGGCGTGGCGCCGACTGCGTATTCGTCGCCGCCGGCAGTCCGGTCGCCTTCGAGCGCGGTCTGCAGCTGCTGCGCCGCGGCGGCATGCTGGTGGTCGTCGGCATGCCTGCCTACGGCGTGACCGTCGACATCGAGCCGGTCCGCATCGCCGAAGGCTCGTACCGCATCGTCGGCAGCAAGATGGGCGGCACCGACCTCGCCGTCGACATTCCGCAGCTGATCCAGCTGCACCGCGATGGGCAGGTCGATCTCGACGCGTTGATCGCCGATCGCTACACGTTCGAAGAGATCAACGAGGCCCTCGCGAGCGCACGCGAGGGTGTGGTCGGCCGCAACGTGATCGAGTTCCCATGACGACCACGAACCGAGAGGCGCGACGGACCAAGATCGTCGCCACCGTCGGACCCGCCTCGGCCGGCGAGGAGCAGCTGGGCGAGTTGATCGCGGCGGGCGTCGACGTCTTTCGCCTGAACTTCTCGCACGGCACGCACGCCGAGCATGGGGCCGTGATCGACCGAATCCGCCGCGTCGCCGACGGTCGCGACATCGCCGTCCTGCAAGACCTCGCCGGACCCAAGCTGCGCCTCGACGCGCCCGTCGAAGGAGAAGCGGGCGACGTGGTTCCCATCTCCCTTCCGCCCGGCGTCGCTGCCGGCGATCCCGTGCTGCTCGGCGACGGTGCACTGGCGCTGGAGGTCGTGGACGAAGGGCACGCGCGGCTGTTGACGGCGGGCAGCGTCGCCGAAGGCAAGGGCATCAACCTGCCGAGCTCGTGCCTCGACTTACCGGCGCTGACGGATGCCGACGCCCGCGCCCTGGAGTTCGGCCTGCGCCGCGGCGTCGACCTCGTGGCCCTGTCGTTCGTCCAGGGTCCGGAAGATCTCGACGTGGTTCGCCAGGCTGGGATTCCGGTGATCGCGAAGATCGAACGGGCCGGTGCGCTCGATCGCATCGAGGCGATCATCGATGCCGCCGACTGCATCATGG
>CALJUJ010000061.1 GCA_937975525.1 uncultured bacterium | reverse complement strand
GCGACTGACCCGGCGGCGTGGGGCTTTCGTGCGGGACGGGGGCGGCTGTCGGAAGGCGCACGTGGAACTCGGAGCCGTGGCCGAGCTCGCTCCTCAGCTCGATCGTGCCGCCGAGCATGTCGACGAGCCGACGCACGATGTAGAGGCCGAGCCCGACGCCGCTCACTCCGCGCGTGCCGCTTTCGCCGCCCTGCCAAAAAGGCTCGAAGATCGCTTCCCGGGCCGCGGCCGAAATTCCCGGACCCGTGTCGCGGACCACGCACTCGAAGCCACCGCCGCCCGCGCGAGCTGCAAGGGTGACGCTGCCGTGCTCGGTGAACTTCAGCGCGTTGACGAGAAGGTTCTTGAGGACCACTTTCAACTTGTTCGAGTCGGTCCACAGCCGCGGAAGGGGTCGTTCGATCTGCCAAACGACCTCGACACGCGCTTGCTCTTGCTGCGCCCACGTCTCTTCGTCGATGCGTCGCAGGAGTGCCTCGACGTCGGTGTCGCTCGCCTCGACGCTGACCCGACCCTGCTGGAGTCGGCTCATGTCCAGAGTCGAGTTGATCAGCTCGAGAAGCGTGATCGCGTTCTGCCGGATGCGGTGCATGACTTCCCCCTGCTCCTGCGACAACGCGCCGAGCTCGCCATCGACGAGCAGATCGGTGTAGCCGATGACGACGCCGAGAGGGGTGCGAAGCTCGTGCGACATCGTCGCCACGAAGTCGGACTTGATGCGGTCCGCTTCGCCGAGCTCGCGTACGAGTCGCGCGTTTTCGAGGGCGAAGGAAGCGATCTGGGAAATGCCGCGGCCGATGCGCCATTGGGCCGCTCGCAACGCCGGCCCGGGGCCGTGCCAGCTGGCCACGAGCGCGCCGATGATTTCGTCGCCGCGCCGGAGAGCCATGCAGAGGCAAGGGTCGGGCGGTGAGTCCGCGCCGCCTGCTGCGAGCGCAACCGCCCTGGGGACGGTGGGCGACACGGCCACGTCGCTGCCCCCGAGGCGGGCGAAGAGCTCCTCGATCGTCTCGCGCGGCAGTTCCAGCACGCCGCGAACGTCGACGTCGCGCGACGAGCCGCCGGCGGCGCCAGCGCATACATACGAGGCGCGCGGCTCGTCCCAGAGGAGGGTGAAGCAGCTGTCGCTTCCCATGGCCTCGCAGGTGAGCTTGCACAGGTGCTCGATGAGGTCGGGTCGATCGAGACGGGCAATGGTTTCCTGGCCGATGTGCGCGAGGGCGGTACTCGTGGCGGCTTGCTCGCGGAGCTCGTCGTTGACCCGAGCGCGCTCGACCACGTGGCCGACGACGTTGGCCACCGATTCGAGAAAGCCGCCGTCGCCTCGTTGGAAGTGTCTGGCTCGGGAGCTCTCCGCGAGGATCCCGCCCCAGGTTCCCGTCGGGGTGCGAACAACGGTTCCGATCGCACTGCGCGTCCCTGCGGCGAACGTGGACAGGGTCTCCGTGAAGCGGCCGTCGACGGTGGCATCTTCGACGATCACGACCCCGTCTTGCGCGAGCGTATACCCCGCGAGGCCGTCGACCGTGCAGGTCCGAGCGCGGGGACGGTAGGCCTCGGTCGAGGAACCGTAGCCGGCGACCCAGTGAAATCGGCGCGTGTCGTCGATGAATTCGAGGATGTCGATGCGATCGGCCTGAAGGCTTCGCCCGATGGCCTCGGCCGCTTTCCGCATGAATCCGTCCGGTTCGCGACAACGCAGTCCCTCGAGGCCGATGTCGGTCAGAACCTCCTGCTGCCGTGCGTACCGCTTGAGTTCCTGGTTGGCGCGATGGCGCTCGCGCGTATCGCGCGCGATCAAGCCGGTGCCGCCGCTCGAGCCATGGCGTTCGCGGACGTGCGAAAGCGCGACGCTCACCAGCACCGGGGTGCCGCTCTTCGTGCGAAAGGTCGTCTCCTCGTCGCGGACTTGCGATCGATCGAGGAGGGCGTGCAGGCGCCTCGTCTCCTCCGGCGAGGCAGGTTCGACGAGGACGTCGATCGGACGACCCTCGAGGGCTCCGGGTGCGTACCCGAGCAGTTCTCGGAGCCCATGGTTGGTCACACGGATCCGTCCGCTCGCGTCGCACACGGCGAGGCCGTCGGCCATCGTCGCCAGGACCTCTTGCGAGACGAACTCGGGAGCGAGCCCGACGAACCGGTAGCGCTGCAGTGTCCAGGCGGCAACGGCGATGGCTGCCATCACGAACACGCTGCCGAGCGGGAAGATGGGCAGTCGCAAAGCTGCAAGGAAGTCGATCGCGGCGAGGGCGGAAAGCGAGAAGGCGACGAGCAGGGCGCCGGCGCGGCGGCGCCGCAGCAACGTCGGTGCGTCACGGCGTTCGCGGTCGAATTCCCGCATCGCCGCGACGATCATCAAGGCGAAGAACGCCAGGAAAATCAGCGCCGGTCGCCGATATTCGGGGTAGAATCCCCACCAGCGTCGAACCACGTCGCTGAAGAAGAGATCCGAGCCGAGCGTGAACGACGACGCAGCTACGCTCGCGAGCCAAGCGAGCCAAATCCATCGTGCATGGTGCCTCCCTCGCGAGCAGATGATTGCGGCGAAATGGAAGAAGGCAGCAGGTACCAGGCAGACGCCGACGAAGAGAAATCGCTGCCAGGCCATGGCCGCAACCGGATCGCGGGACAGATACATCCCGGCGGTGCCGAAGAGCCACCAGGTGGCCGTGCAGGCGAGCACGAAGAACGTCCAGCTCACGGGCGACCGACGCGCGCGGGCGAGCACGATCGTGCCGAGAGCAAGGGTCGCGACGCCAGCCAGCAACGGCGGGACGGCGACCAGGTTGATTACGACGGCTGTCGAAGGCTCCGGCACCGCACACCTCGTGGCGACCAATGGTCCATCGCACCCGTAGAGAGCACCATTCGTGCCACGTGCCGGTGCTGACGAGCCCGACGCTTTCATGGATGACGGTTGCGTACACCTCGTCAATCTCGTGACGAAGGCGTCCGGGCTCGAACCGATGCGGCGCGAGCCGACCGGACCGCAGGGGACTCCCGATCTGGCCGACCTTGCCGGTTGCCTCGCAAGCGCTACGGGCGAGTCGCCGTCCACGAGCAGGGCGGCCGGCGACATGTCCCGGTGAGTCGTGATCGGCACATGAGCGCACCGCCTTTGCGCCCGGAGATCGGGCCGCGCTTCACACCCTCGGCGGCACGTGGCGCTGGAGGAATTCGAGCTGGTCGGCGATGAAGCGCTCGAAGGCGTCGCCTGTGTATGGCGTGAAGTGTCCCACCGGGTAGGTTCGTAGCTCGCACCGCGGGATGCACGCGGCCGCGGCCACCGCCGGCTTCGGTGGTGTCGTCTGGTCGCGCAATGCCACCTGCATCAGCACGGGTACCTGGATACGGTGCGCCCTGCGCCCCGGCG
>CALJUJ010000060.1 GCA_937975525.1 uncultured bacterium | reverse complement strand
GACCACCGAGATCTACACTCTTTCCCTACACGACGCTCTTCCGATCTCTCGGCGTCGCCCTTCTTCTCCTCGGCGCCTCGTTGGGCACCGACGCTCTCCTGGCCGGAATCCGCGACGATCGCCAGCACGACCTGGAGCGGCGCGGAGCGGAGGTGCGATCGCTGCGAGCGAAGATCGTCGCGCTTCGAAGCGCCGAGCGTCGCGCGCTGGAGGAGCGCGCGCGCCTGCAGGCCGAGACCTCGCCGGCCTGTCGACGCTGGCCTACGTGCCGACGGCACCTGCTCCGCTTGCTGCAAGAGTCCGGGATCGAGATTCAAGCCTTCGAAACTGCACCGACAGTCGGGATCGACGGTCGGATCCGCGTGCGCTGGCGCGGCGACTACCAGCGTGGTCGCGATTTGCTAGGGGCCCTGGTCGCACGGCGCAACCTGGTCCGCCTCCAGCAGCTTCGGCTCACGCGCATCGGCACGTTCGAGCAGGCGGTGCCGAGCGTCGAGGTCGATGTGTCCGTGGGCTGGGCCGTGCGCGCGCGACGGCGGCCGCCCGCATGAGCCCGCGCCCCCATGGGTTGCTCGTGGTGATCGCGCTGCTCTCGGCAACGATGGGTGCAGCCGGCTCCGCCTCGCGTGATCCGTTCGTGCCGCAGGCCCTGGGGACCGGTTTGGCGGCGGCCGAGCCGTCCGGGCCGCCGTCCCTGCGCGGTCTGACCGTGGCGGGCACGCGGCGATTCGCCATCCTCGAGGGAGACGCCGGAGCGGGATGGGTCGTCGAGAGCGGCTCGGTCCTCCCGCTTGCGGGCTGGCGCGTCGGCGAGGTCGATGAGACCTCGGTGTGGCTGCAGCGTCTCGACGACCCGGCCTCGAGTGCCGTGCGTGTCGAGCTGTTGGCGTCGCCGCGGGACGAGCTTCCCTGATGCGAGCTCTGGTCATCGCTTGCATGATCGTCGCGGCGGCAGTTGCAGCGATCCCTCGCTGCAGTGGAGCTGCACTCACGGCGCCCGCCGCCGCGGAGGCAAAGCCCTTGCGCTTCGACTTCCGCGAGGCGGAGCTGATCGACGTGCTGCGCCTGCTCGCCCAAGCCGCGGGTTGGCAGCTGACGACGAGTCCCGACGTCGGAGGCAAGCTGACGATTCGGTTCGCCGCCCAAGACTGGCACGAAGCGCTCGCCGTGGTCGCCATGGCGGCTGGGCTGCACGTTCGCGACACGGGGGAGGTGATCCGGGTCGAAACGGCGCAAGCAGGTATCGATCATTGGAACCGGGTTCGCGCGTTGCGCGAATCCGCCGACGAAGCGGCGCCGGTCGAGATCGCGGCATGGACCCTGCAGTACGCGGATGCGTCCACGGTCGCGGCGTATCTGGACGGCTCCGAAGCAACCGTAGGAGGCGGCAACTCGCTGCTTTCGAAGCGTGGCGTTGCGCTGGCCGATCCGGCGGCCAATCGGCTCTTCGTGGCGGACACCGCCGAGCACCTGCGTCGAATCGGGCCCGTGATCGATGCGCTCGACATACTTCCGACGCAGGTGATGATCGAGTCCGAGATCATCGAAACCAGTACCGAGACGGGGCGGGACTTGGGCATCCAATGGGGCTACCGGGCTCGCTTCGGTAGCGCCGAGACGTCGGGCGAATCGTCGGTGCGGCGCGGCGAGGTCGCCGGCGACGGCGTCGGTGAGGCTCCCTCGGGGATACCGTGGATCGCCGGCTTCCCGGTCGACGTCGGCGCCGCCGCCGGAAGTGCCGTCGGTCTGTCGTGGGGGCAGCCGGACGACGCACATGCACTGGCCCTGCGGCTCTCCGCGCTCGAGCGAGAGGGGCGCGTCCGGGTGGTGTCGCGACCGCGCGTCGTCACGACGACCAGCGTCGCCGCGACGATCAAGAGTCTCACGGTCATCCGCGTGAAGCTCCCGTCGACGGACACGCTGGTGCGCACCGATGGATCGGCCTCGATTGCGCCGTCGGCGGCGACCGAGAAGATCGAAACCGGGATCGTGCTCGTGGTCACGCCGCGCGTGACCGCCGACGGAGGCGTGGTTCTCGACCTGTTCATCAAGTCGAGCCAGGCCGATTTCAGTCGCGTCGTCGACGGGATTCCGACCGAGACGAGCCGCGAGGCAACCTCGCGCGTGGTCGTGGCCGACGGCGAAACCGTGGTGATCGGTGGCATCTACGCGGACACCAGCGATCGCTTGTCGAGCGGAGTGCCCTTTCTTCGCTCGGTCCCGGGAATCGGCTGGCTCTTTCGTGGCAGCGAGCGTTCACGCCGGCGCGAGGACCTGCTCGTATTTATCACACCGCACATTCTCGGTAGGGTCGACGCGCACAGCGATGGCGACCAAGGGTGACGACACGATGACGGCGGTGTTTCTGACCGGATTCATGGGAACCGGGAAGACCACGGTAGGACGGGCCCTGGCCGAGCGGCTCGACACGAGCTTCTTCGATTCCGACGCCGAAGTGGAATGCCGTGCCGGCAAGGCGGTTGCGGCGATCTTCGCGGAGGACGGTGAGCCCGCCTTCCGTGCCCTGGAGTCCAGCGTCCTGGCCGAGCTCGCGAAGCGCGATGCCGTCGTGGCCCTGGGAGGCGGAGCCCTGGTGGCGGACGCCAACTACGAATGCGTTCGCCGTGCCGGTCCGGTCGTCTGTTTGAAGGCTTCCGTTGAAGAGATTCTCGCCCGAACCGCGGGCGACGACCGCAGGCCGCTGTTGTCCGGCTCGGACCGGCAGGCGCGCGT
>CALJUJ010000059.1 GCA_937975525.1 uncultured bacterium | reverse complement strand
TGGGTGGCGCTCGGCACGCTCACCGCGCTCGAGATCGTCCTCGGCATCGACAACATCGTGTTCATCACGATCCTGACCAGCAAGTTGCCGCAGGAGCAGCAGGCGCGCGCCCGCAACCTCGGCCTCGGCGCGGCGATGGGGATGCGCATCGTGCTGCTGTTCTCGATCGCCTGGGTGATGGGGCTCACCGCGACGCTGTTCACCGTTCTCGGCAACGCGCTGTCGGGGCGCGACCTCATTCTCGTCGTCGGCGGCCTGTTCCTGCTGGCGAAGGCGACCTACGAGATCCACGACAAGCTCGAGGGAGAGGAGGGGCACGCGTCGGCGAAGGTGAAGGCCTCGTTCGCCGGGACCATCTTCCAGATCATGCTGCTCGACGCGGTCTTCTCGCTCGATTCCGTGATCACCGCGATCGGCATGGCCGACGAAATCGCGGTCATGGTGATCGCCGTCGTCATCGCCGTCGGCGTCATGATGCTGTCGGCGGGAGCGATCAGCGCCTTCGTGCAGCGCCACCCGACGGTGAAGATGCTGGCGCTCAGCTTCCTGCTGCTCATCGGCATGACCCTGGTCGCCGACGGGCTCGATCACCACATTCCCAAGGGCTACATCTACTCCGCCATGGGCTTCTCCATCTTCGTGGAGATGCTCAATCTGCGCATGAAGCGGCGTAAGCCGATGGCGCTGCGGCAGCGCTACAGCAGCTGAGTGCAGCGACCCGAACGGGCCGAGCTCACCCCCAGGGGAAGGCGTCGATCGGGTAGTCCGTGCAGGCTCCGTCGTTCCACGTGACGTAATCCGCCGCCGAATAGCTGCGGGTGTCGAGCACCAGGCTGCGCAGGACACGGCAGCGCTGCATCCGGTCCGTAAAGCGCTCGTCGGCGGCGAGGTCGGCGAGCAGGCCTCGTGTCGTCTGGGTGTCGCGCGACATGTGCAGCCCGCCGCCGGCTTCGGTGTCGAGGACGAGGAAGGAGCCGTTGCCCCACGGCTCCCAGCGCAGGTGGTCGGCGCCGCCCCGAGCCGGATTGCCGGTGCGTGCGAACTCGGCCCAGTAGCCCATCATCTTGCCCGCGAGCTCCTGGCGGCCCGGACGGTTGTCCTCGGTGAAGAGGATGTTGCCCTCGTCGCCGAGGTCGAAGTGCCCGAACACGAATGGGATCTCGAAGCCGTGGGCGGCGCCGACGACCTGGCCGAGGTCGATGCCGAGGAGGCTCGGCTGCTCGTCCCAGTCGAAGCGGTAGACGTAGACGTCGTCGTATCCGGTCTGCGTGATCGCGGCGGCCGGCCCGTCGGCACCAGTCGCCTTCCAGTGCTTGGCGAGGTACTCGGCGGTGAGGTCGTAGAGCTTCGGCTCGTACACGTGCGGGATCATGCCGAAGACGCGCCAGACCCACTCGTCGTTCAGGTACATGAAGAGCTTGTTCTCGTCGCGCGTGGTGCCGAGCATGACGGGCACCGCGTGGAAGCTCCCGGCGTGCGCCAGGCGATCGAGCGTCGGTTCGCCGGGCAGCACGGAGCCGTCGCGGAAGAGCTCGGGCATGCGCACCATGCCAATCTCGCCCCAGGCCTCGAAGCGACCGAGGATCTCGTCCGGACGCTTCGATCGCAGGTAGCGCTCGATCGTCGGCGCGTTCATCTCGGCCAGGTAGTCGCGGATGCCGTCGGCATCGCGCCGCACCCGGTCGTGCGTCAGCAGGCGCAGCAGCACCTCGCTCGAGCTGTTGGCGTGGCCGGGTGGGTCGGCGGTGAGAAAGTTCTCGCCGACGGACGGTGCCGCCGAGCGGGTGCTGCCGCTCTGGGCGATCGCGCGATGAAACAATCCGGCGGCGGGCGGTGAGACGAGCAGGGCGATGACGTTGGTGCCGCCGGCCGACTCGCCGAAGATCGTGACGTTGCCCGGGTCACCGCCGAAGGCGCTGATGTTGTCGCGTACCCATTCGAGCGCGCGGATGTGGTCGAGGGTGCCGAAATTGCCGGAGCGATCAGCGGGCGTCGTGCCGTCGCCGCGCAAGGCGGGGTGGCGGAACCAGCCGAACGGGCCGAGTCGGTAGTTGATCGACACGACGACGTCGCGGAACCTCCGGAGCGCGCGGAGCCGGTCGTGGATCGACAAGACGATGACGTTCTACGTGGTCGCCAGGTTGCCGCCGTTGTAGAAGCCGCTCTCGCCGATGCTGTTGCCGCCGCCGTGGATCCACAGCATCACCGGCAGGCGCTCGTCGCCGATCGGCACTGCGTCGGGTGCGAAGGGCGGTGCCCATACGTTCAAGAAAAGGCAATCTTCGCTGCCGACGATCTCGCCGGGCTCCTCGGGCACGCCGCCCACGGGGCTGGCGTATTGAACGCACGGGCTGCCGAACGCGAGCGCTTCGCGCTCGTCCTGCCAGCGCGCGAGCGGGCGCGGGGCGCGCCAGCGCAGCTCGCCCACCGGCGGCTCGGCGTAGGGGATGCCGAGCCAGGCGTGGCTGCCGTACAGGCCCTCCACTCCGATCACGTCGCCCGCCGGCAGCGAGCGTCGGGTCGCGGGCGCCGCGGCCCGTGGTTCGGTCGAGGGTTGGCATCCGGCGGCCCCGCTGAGGAGGACCGCCGTCGTGAGAGCCACGATGCGGAGCGTCATGCCCGTCGCATACGTCCGCAGCGTGGCCCGGCGCAAGCCGGCGCGCGACGTTGGTGATGCGCCACTTCGGTTTCAATCGCGAGAGACGGGCACAGTCCCCATGACCGCGTAGCGGCCCGAAAGGGTGCTTTCGCACCATGGGGACTGAAGGACCCCTCGCTGTAGCGTCCGCCGTCCCGGCGGAAAGGCGGCGCGGCGGGGGGCAGAAGCGGATC
>CALJUJ010000058.1 GCA_937975525.1 uncultured bacterium | reverse complement strand
GGGTCCGCGGCGGTGTCTACCTCGCGCCGTTCACCGTCTGGCTCAACGGCACCCCTTCGCAGCCGATCGTCGTCCGCAACTACGACGGCGAACGCGTCATCCTCGACGGCCAGTACGCCGAATGCAACCCGACCGAGTGCCCGCCGGTAGAGTGGCAAGCGGCGCACCCCTGGTTCGAGGCATGTCCCAACGGCCTGGGCCAAGTGCGCAACTACCAGTGCAATAGCTACAACTCGATCACGCCGTGCGAGGCATATGAAGATCCCTCATGCACGGCTCCGTTCAACGGCCGACAGGAAGTCCTCTGGTTCCCCCGCTGGGTCCACGACGTCTGGGTCTGGGGCTTCGAGATGGCTGATCTCGGTGAAACCGCCCGCGCATTCATCCCGGCGAGTTGCACGACCGAAAACCCGGCACCGAGTTGGTGCTTCGTCATCGGCTGGCTGATCCCGGAGTGCGATATTCCGAACCCGGAGATTCCGAAGAGCTATCACAACCCAACCTGGATCGAGGGAACCCGGATCAAGCTGATCAACTCGGCCGTCCACGACGGTGCCATCGGGTTCTCGTGGTTCACGGCATCGATCGACTCGGAAGTTTACGGCTCCATGTCGTTCCATGCCGGCTATGCCGGTGGTCTGCGCGGTATGTACCACGGCTGTTACACGCAGAACGTCGACGCGATCGACCTACCCTCGACGAAGACGTTCTCCGAAACCATGTTCTTCAACAACTTCGGTATCGGCGCGCAAATCTACGGCAGCTGCGGCCCCGTCGACAGCTACACCCTGGACGGCGTCGTCTCCTTCAGCACCACGGTGCCCGCGAAGGAGTTCTACAAGACCTTGCCGGCCGGGGTGATCCATCCCGGGAAGCTGAGGGAATCGCAAGAATCGATTCTATTGGGGTCGAGCCGGAGCTCGCATCGTAGCGTCATCCGCAACGCCTACGTCTACAACCCGATGGATCCCGACGGTGTCCCCTCGTTCGACTTCGGTTCGATCCCTCTGACCGTTTCCGGCCACGCGGACCTCGCGATCGAAGACAGCGTCTTTGCGGGCGATTCCGGCGGCATCGTCATCAAGAACGTCAGCCAGCTCAAATTCACCGGCAACACCATCGTCGGGCGAACCTACTACCCATCCAAATCAGGCTCGGTATCGATCAACGATTCGCAGTACGACGTGCATCTCCCCTTGCACGAGTTTGCAACGAACGCGTACTACCGCACGGACGGCGTTCCCGGAATCGGTATCCGGGGCGTAGGGTCCAACGAGTTCCATGTGACCCTCGCCGATTGGCAATCGGTCTACGGCAAGGATCTCGACTCCAACGGCCACACCGGCCGGCCGATCGCCAACCAGGTCTTCGTCCGCCCCAACGCCTACGAAGCCGGCCGCGGCCACGTCGTCATCTACAACTGGGTCGGCCTCGACGACGTCCCCATCGATCTGAGCCCGCTCGGGTTGACCCACGGACAGGCCTTCAAGATCCACAACGTCCTCAGCTTCAAGACCGATCCCAACGCCCCCGATTGGTACGGCAACGTCGCCGCCTCGGGGACCTTCGACAGCGGCG
This sequence comes from uncultured bacterium, assembly GCA_937975525.1. Lineage (GTDB taxonomy): Bacteria > Desulfobacterota > Binatia > HRBIN30 > HRBIN30 > CALJUJ01. The sequence goes on along the minus strand of CALJUJ010000058.1, from coordinate 1,979 downwards.
ACCCGTGGGTCGACGTCGACATGACCGACACGGAAGTCACCTCGCCGATCGGCTCGAGCATTCCCCTGCCGTCGACCCTACCGGAGTTCGGCGCCTTCCTCGTGATGCCGCAGTGAACGGAGGCTAGCCATGCACAAGAAATCGATCATCACGTTCATCGTCGCATCGCTCGCCTACGCCGGCTCCGCGTTCGCGGCCGACTTCTACGCCTCGACCGCCGGCTCACCCGCCGGTGACGGCTCGATCGGCAATCCGTGGGACCTCACCACCGCGCTGCACCATCCGCCCGCCGTCAACCCGGGCGACACGATCTGGGTGCGCGGCGGCACCTACACGGGCGCGCATACCTCCTTGCTCGCTGGCTCCGAGGGGCAGCCGATAGCGGTCCGTGCCTACCGGCGCGAGCGCGTCGTTCTCGACTACGCCGCGAACGGCAACTGCGACCCGAACGAGCCCGACGAATGCAGCCCCAACAACCAGCGCTGCAACGCGCTCAGCGTCCCGGCCTGCAGCCACGACGTGACCTTTCGGGATCTGGAGATCACCAACTCGGCCGCGTCTGGCCGCACCAGTATGCCAGCCGGTGGCTGCACCGAAGCGCCGGAGTGCTGCTACGCCGACGGCATCGCGCCGCCATTGAAGCCCGAATGCAGCGAAACACCCGCCGGCATCGCACGCGCCCAGTGGCAGCCGCTCTACGTCGGCGGCGATCGCATCAAGATCGTCAACGTCGCCATCCACGACGGCGGTACCGGAATCGTCGCCGACCAGAACGCGATCGACACCGAGATCTACGGTGCACTCGTCTTCAACAACGGCTGGGTCGACCCGGCCTCCGGCCAGGGTCATGGTCTGCAGATCGAGAACCGCAGCCCATCGTGGCGCCCGAGCACCAAGCAGGTCCGCAACTCTGTCGTCTGGAACAACTTCGGCGACGGCTATCGCAGCTTCACCACCTGGGGGAAGTTCTCGAGCAACCTCCTGCTCGAGGATCTGGTTGGCTTCAACAATGGCGCGCCCGCAGCGGCCTTCTACGCGACCGACCCGGTCGCCTACGCCGGCCTCCAGGGGTCACGCTACGGCAACGTACTCCTGCAGGCCGACGAGCTTCTGCGCTTCATCCAGCTGACCCGCTGTCGCCTCTACCAACCGGCTGGCAGCCAGGTGCATCGCCAGCACTTCGGTGGCGTCAAGGATGCCGACTACGAATTCAGCAAGGACATCATCGTCGAGAACAGCTACATCGCGACCAGCGGCACGCCCATGAGCCTGATCCGCTGGGATCGCGCCCGCATGACGGGCACGACCTTGGTCGGCGGCGCCACACCGGCGATCGGCGATACCGAGCTACTCGTCGAGTTCGAGAAAACCGATTGCGCTTCCCTACTCGTACCCGGCAGCGACTGGAACCCTCTCGACTGGGACGACAACGCGTACTTCTTCACCGGCTCGGGTACGACTCCCTTCGCGGGCAACACCGGGGCTGGGTGGGGCTATGTCGACTTCGGGGGCTGGCGCACGGGCATCTACAATCGTGATGGGAACAGCACCTATGCGACTGGTCTGCCGCCAACCAATGCAATCTTCGTTCAGGCGAACGAGTTCGAGAACGGTCGCGCCCACGTAGCCGTCTACAACTGGCAGGGGTTGGACAGCGTCTCGGTCGACCTGACCGGCATAGGCCTGAGCGACGGCGACCAGTTCCGCATCTACAACCTGCAAGCCTTCCAGAATAGTGGCGATGCCGACTACTTCGGCACGGTGGTTGGTGGGGGGACCTTTTACGGCGCGGCACCGGTGTTCGCCGTCGACATGACGGACACATCGGTGACCGCGCCGATCGGCCTCGGCCACGCCGTCGCTTCGACGCTACCCGAGTTCGGCGCTTTCCTGGTGCGCAAGCTGCCGTGCGGCGACGCCTACCTCGACGCGGGCGAAGCCTGCGACGACGGGAATGCCACCGAAGGCGATGGCTGCGA
>CALJUJ010000057.1 GCA_937975525.1 uncultured bacterium | reverse complement strand
ACGGGCACCGCGTGGTGACCGCCGACTCGGGCGAGCAGGGACTCGCGATTTTCAAGGAGACCGACGTTTCCGTGCTCTTGGTCGATTACTTCATGCCGCGAATGACCGGCGAAGAAGTGATCCGCGAGATCCGCAAGTTCGACCCCTACGTGCAGATCATCTTGCAAACCGGCTACGCGGGCGAAAAGCCGGCGCGCCAGATGATGCAGGAGCTCGAGATACAAGCGTACCACGACAAGTCCGATGGCCCGGAGCGGCTCCTGCTCTGGGTCGACGTCGGACTCAAGGCGTACAAGCTGTTGCATGAGGTGCAGGAGCGCGACCGGCTGCGGAGCGAGCTCGTCGCCAACGTGTCGCACGAGTTTCGCACACCGTTGAACATCATCTCCGGGTACGCCTCCTTGCTGGTCGACGAGCAGTTCGGCGCGTTGCCGGCCGAAGCGCAGCATGCGATCACGCAGCTCAGCCGCGCGGCCGACGGCCTCACCGACCTCGTCTGCGACTTCCTCGGCTACGCCCGCGCCCAGGCCGGCATCATCGACCTGCAGCACGGTGACGTCACGATCGACGAGACCACCGGCGACCTGCGGCGAATCGCCAATGTCCTGCTCGAAGGTCGATCGGTGCAGTACGAAGAAGACCTGGCGGCCGCACCGCAGTCGCTGACGACCGATCCTGTCAAGTTGCGTACGATTCTGCGCAATCTGATGAGCAATGCCGTCAAGTTTACGTCCAACGGCACGATCACCCTGCGCGTCGAACAAGCAGATCATGAGTGCCGCTTCATCGTGCAGGATACTGGCCCGGGAATTGCGGCACCTGATCTCGAGCTGATCTTCGAACCGTTTCGGCAGCTCGACGGCTCGTCGACGCGCCGGCACGGCGGTGTCGGCCTCGGTTTGGCCCTGTCGCGCAAGCTCGCGGCGCTGCTCGGCGGTAGCCTGACAGCGCACAGCAGAGTCGGTGTCGGGTCGACGTTTACGCTGACGTTGCCGCTGGAATCCGCCGCGGACGACGACGAGCCAGTCGCGCCCGTCGAGATGCTGGCGGTCGCGAACGGCTGAAGGAATGCTGTCGGCGGAGGGAAAGTCGGTTGGAAGCAAGCATCTCGAACGCAAGGGGCCTGGCGACTGGGCGAGAGCCGGTGCGCGCCGTCTCGTTGACCGCCGCCGCGCGTTTCGCCGAACACGTGCTGGCGGCCTTGCTGTATTCGAGATCGGAAGAGCGTCGTGTAGGGAAAGAAGGTGCTTGGCTCGCCCCGGGGCTGCTGCTGTTCAGCGCCCGGCAGATGCGGCCGCGCGCGGCCCTTCTCGGCGGCGTCGCCTTCTCCATGCTCATCGGCTACGGCATCACCGGTTGGGCGATCGATGCGACGTTGGTATACTATGATGCCAATCGCCTCCTCTCGACCGGCTTCGCGGCGCTGGTTTGGTTGCTCTACGGCGGCATCCCGTACGGCCTCATGCTGGCCGCGTATACGGCAGCGGCGCGACGGTTCTCCTACGCGGCCCGGCCGGCGCTTGGCGCAACCTTGTGGGCAGGCAGCGAGCTCCTGCGAGCCAGTCTGCTCACAGGCATGCCCTGGGCGCTGCTCGGGCACACGCAACACGCCAACCTGACGATCGTCCAGATCGCGGATCTCGGGGGCGTCTACGCCGTCTCGTTCGTGTTGGTGTTCGTCAGTGTCGCCCTCGTGGAGCTGATCGCCGAGCGCCTCGAGCAAGGCACGGTCCCGCTGCGCCGTCGTCTGGCGATCCCGGCTCTCATCCTCGGCGCGACTGTCGTCTATGGGTGGTGGCGCTACGAACCGCACGTCCCCGAAGGGGCGCCGGGGGCACGCCGAATCGCCGTCGTACAGGGAAACATTGCCAATCAATTCCGTTGGCAGCGGTCCTATTTCGAGCGCTCCCTGGCGATCTATGCCGGCCTCACGGCCGATTCCCGGGCCGATCGTCCCGAGCTCGTCGTCTGGCCGGAGAACGCGGTCAACTTCTACGTCGACCGCGAACCGCTCCTCCGAGCACGCCTCGGCGCCCTCGCGCGCAGCATCCCGGAAGGCCTGATCTTCGGCGGGCCACGGCTCGACGAGGAAGATCGCGCCTTCATTTCCGCCTATTTTCTCGACCCGTCGGGCGCGATCGCGGCGACGTACGACAAGCGCCACCTCGTGCCCTTTGCGGAATACGACCCGCTGCCATGGTACGGCGGCACCAGCCGTGCAGACGCACTGGTCAACGGCGGGAAGCGCGCAGCGCCGCTGCCGATCGCCCCTTTCGGCGTCGGTCTCGTGATTTGCTACGAGGTGCTCTTTCCGGATCTCGTGCGGGCCGGCGTGGCGCAAGGAGCCCAGCTGCTGGTCAACATGTCGAACGATTCGTGGCTCGACCACGGCGATGGCGCTGCGCCGCAGCAGCACTTCTCAATGGCGATATTCCGAGCGATTGAAACCCGGCGCTACCTCGTACGGGCAGCGTCGAGTGGGGTGTCCGGATTCGTCAGCCCGTCCGGTGAAGCGTATGCCCGCATCGAGAGCGGCGAGCGCGGCGCGCTGACCGCGAGCGTCGCACCGATGACGGAAATCACGCCCTACGTCCGTTTCGGGGACGCGTGGATCTTTCTTGCCAATGGCTTGGCGCTCGCCCTGTTCGCGCGCCGTCGACAAAGCGCCGCATGACCCGCTACCGCCAATATGCGCGCCGCGCCGCTGGCATTGCCACGATCGTAGCCCTCGGCTGGCTGGGCTTGTTGCTGAGCAACAGCCTCGACTGGGTCGGCCAGACCTTCCCCGGCTTCTTCCTCTTGCGCAATGGTGTCGTCGCTTCGATCACGCTTCCAGACTGGCCGAATGCTGAACCTCTATTTCAGAAGGAAGTCGTCTCCGTACAAGGGGTCGCGATCGATACGTCCGCGGCATTCTACGAAGAGGTGCGCCGCTACCCGGCCGGAACGGCGATCACCTACGCGGCACGCGGGCCCGACGGTGCCGTCGAGAAACATACGGTGTCGTCCAGAGAATTCAGCGGCGCCGATTTCACATTCC
>CALJUJ010000056.1 GCA_937975525.1 uncultured bacterium | reverse complement strand
TCTACTTCGCCGGCTTCGACCACGACGGCCACCTGTTCCACAACACCGGCTGGATCTACAAGGCGCACCTAGCGGACGTGCGCGATGTGCTCTACCGAGTTCCGTGACGCCTCGGTCGCGGGCACGCGGCCCGCGACCGAGGTTGGCTGGCGGCCGCCAGCTACGGCGGCGAGCTCGAACGGCTAGCGGATGCCGGAGGCGCTTGACAGGCCGTCGCACATCAGCGTCGCGCCGGCAGCCGTGCAATTGGCTGCGCCCGTGCCGACAGCATCGAAGGAAGCCCCGACGACGTCGCCATCGACGAAGGCTTCTTTCATGCAGCACGACAGAGCGATGCCGGCTTCGACCAAGAACGTCGCCTCGAGGCGGAAGCGCCTCCCGACCACGCGGCCCTCCCGACACACCGAGACTCCCTCGGCAGTCAGCGTGTAGCTCAGGTTGCAGCCGGACTGCACGAAGTCGATCCGGGCTGTCGACCTCCCATCGAGGGGAACGAAGAACGGGCCGTTGGGATCCTGCGCCTCGCATCCGCCATCGACCTCCTCCGTCACGCGCCAGGAACCCGACATGTCGACGCAACCCGCCGGATAGAGGCCGTCTTCGAGGCTGATGAGCTCTCCCGGCTCGGTGGACGCGAGGCCGGCGCAGCGCCGCACGCTGCCGGTGCACGCCTGCACGCACGACTGGCAAACGAGCCCGTCGCTGCAATTCTGATTCGTGGTGCACACGAGACCTACGCCGGCGGGTGCCTCGAAACCGCCGTCACCACCACCGCCGCCACCACCGCAGGCGGCGATCCCCACGAGACACACGAACGCAACGACCGCCGCGGATCCGCGACCGAGACACAGACGATTCTCCATGATTCTTCCCCCCGAGGATGTTGCTCGCGGCAAGCCGTCGCTTGCCCGGTTGACGACTGGCGAACATCCCCGGCGACCGCGCCGTCGCGCGACCGGGAACGAGTCCACCGAACGTCGTGCGCCCGATCCCCCCTACGACACCCGACGCACGTGATCGCCGCACCTGAAGCGCCCCGACGCATTGCCGGGCCCCACTCCGATGCGGGCACGCGACCACGATAAGGGGTGATAGACAGCCGACAGGCAGAGTGTCAACCAACGAGGAGATACAATGTCTGCAGGTTGCTCTGTCCGCGCTAGCGGCACCGCCCCAACTTGCACGTCGGATCGCAGGCTCCCTGCGCGACGCGCCCTCAGTCTCGGTCGTCGTGCGGATCGAACTCGAACGGTAGGCTGTGCTTCTTGCGGTCGTTGCACGGCTTGCACGCGGGCACGAGGTTGCCCTTCACCGAGCGGCCGCCGCGGACGAGGGGAACCAGATGGTCCATCGTCAGCTCCTGCGGGGCGAACGTCTCACCGCAATAGTGGCAGACGCCCGAGGAGCGCTTGCGCTTCCACCAGGCGGACTGCCGCAGCTCGCGCGCCTTGGCGCGCTCGCGCTTGATCTCCTCCTCGTCGAGCTCGGGGAACCACTCGTCCATCGATGACTCGGCGTTCCGCCGAACGCGACCTCCTAGCCGAGCGCCGCCCGCAGGGCCGGACGCAATCGACCGACCGCGGCCGCATCGATCCGCAGCTGCTCGCGCGCTTGAGCGACGGTCTCCTGCGTCTGCGGCGTTGCGTGCTGCTCCAAGAACGCGGCCACGTCGGCCGCGATGGACGGCTCGCAGAGCTGACTCATCGACCGCACCAGCCCCTGCATGAGCATCGGGTCCATGCCGGCGCGGATGTCCTCCCAGCGTTCACGGACGAAGTCCCACGCGGCGAGGCGCGACGCCGGTCGCCCCAAGAGCGTCGCGAAGAGGAACGTCCGATCCTGCGGCCGCACCTCGTCGGTGAGGCTCAGCTGCAGGGCGCGCTGCACCAGGCTCGGATCGTCGAAGCCGCCCAGTGCCAGCAGGAAGCGCTGCTCCTCTTCGGGGTCGGTCCGCGCTCCGCGCTTGCGCTCGAGGTAGCGCTCGAACAGCGCCGCGTCGCCGTCCGCAGCGGCGATGTTGACGACGACGGAGGCGAGATTGGGATCGAGGCTGGATCCGTTGTCGAGATACGCGTCGAGGCGGCGCCGCGCCTCGTGGCGCACTTCGGCCACGCGAGCGATACGCCCCATGGCACCGAGGATGGCGGCGCGCTTCATCCGTTCGTCGGCGGTCTCGTCGGCCCCGGGAGCCCAGCCGACGGCGGCGTAGCGGTCGGCGAAGGCGGCGGCGACGAATTGCTCGAGCGACTCGCGGCTGTCGTCGCCGGCGACGTGGGCGGCGAGCCAGCCGAGTTGCTCGACGACCGTACCGACCACGGCGCGGTCGTCCTCCCTGCGGTAGGCGTCGATCAAGCGCAGGAACGGCGCGATGTCGACATGCCCGGCCTTCAGCAACGCCCATTGATTGTTCGCGAGCAACAAGCGCTCGTGCGGTTCGAGGACGTCGTGCATGCGTTCACCGACGGCCTCGAGCGCAGCTTCGGGAAGGGCGAAGCGGTAGAAGCCCGATGCATCCGCGTTCGGGAAGAACCAGTCGGCCGCGTCGAGATCGATCTCCGCCTCGGCGCCGTCGAGGAGCACGCTACGCGTCTCGACGTCGTCGCCGCGCCCGTACTTGATCACCATCGGCACCGGCCAGATCTGCTTCGCAGCGGATGTAGCAGTCGACGGATCGGCGAAGAAGCGCTCCTGGCGGAGCGCCAGCTTCCAGCCGTCGCCGTCCGGCGTCGCGGCGACGTGGACCACCGGATGGCCGGGCTCCTTGATCCAGGCATTGGCGATGGTGGCGACGTCGCGACCCGAGGCGCGGCCGAGCTCGCGCCAGAAGTCGTCGGCGGTCGCGTTGCCCTCGCGGTACTTGTCGAGGTAGGCGCGGACGCCGGTGCGGAACTCGTCGGCGCCGAGGAAGCCCTCGATCATGCGAACGACGCCAGCGCCCTTCCAGTAGGTGATCACATCGAAGCGCTCGGTCGCCTGCTGTGCGTTCTTGACCTCGAAAGAGATCGGATGCGTCGACACCAGCGCATCGAGGGCGAAAGGCCGCGAGAGCGTGGCGACGAAGTCGCGCCACAGTCCCCACTCGGGAACGAGCTCGGCGACGGTCTTGTAGCCGATGAAGGTGGCGAACGATTCGTTGAGCCAGAGGTCGTCCCACCACGCCATGGTCACCAGATCGCCCCACCACATGTGGGTCAGCTCGTGCGCCGCGGTGTAGTAGATGCCCTTCAGCGCGTGCGTCGATGTCCGCTGCTCGTCGGCGGCGATCGCGGTCAGGCGGTAGGTGATCGCGCCCGGATTCTCCATGGCACCGGCTTCGAAGTCGGGCACGCCGATCGCGTCGACCTTCGCGTACGGGTACGGGATCGCGGTGTAGGCTTCGAGGTAGGTGAGCGACTTCGCGTGCGCATCGCGTGCGAACACGCCCTTGTCGGCCATGCCGCGCGGCAA
>CALJUJ010000055.1 GCA_937975525.1 uncultured bacterium | reverse complement strand
GCGTCCTTGTTCACGAGTCCCGCGCCGGCATCGCACGCCGTCGTCACCGGCGCGATCGGCCACGATCCCCACGGCGACGGTCCCGTCGCGGTCGACCAACGCTTGCTCCCCGAATCCTTGGGCACGCTTGCCGAGAGTTTCCGAGCCGCGGGCTACCGCACCGTGGGCGTCGCCGCCAACAGCCACCTCGCGGCGTCGCTCGGTTTCGCCCAGGGCTTCGACGCCTACGTCGAAGAGGCGCCGTTCATGGGCGCCGGGGCGGTCAACCAGCACGTGCACCGCCTGCTCGCACAGGAGCTCGGGGCCGAGTGGCGCAGCGCCTGGAAGCGCACGCCCACCTTTCTGTGGGTCCACTACTTCGACCCGCACGCGCCCTATGACGCACGTTCCCCGTGGGCCGAGCAGAATGCAGAGGCAGCGGGCGCACCGGATTCCTGGCGCGAGGTGGCGGGCATGCCCTTCCCCGACCTCCTGCTTCGCTATCGCGACGCCACCGACCGCATTCGCGCCGAGATCGAGCCGCTCTACCAGTCCGAGATTCGCTGGGTGGACGAGCACGTGCGTGCGCTCGACTCGGAGCTCGGCATGAGCGACCCCGACGTGTTGGTGATCGTCACCTCCGATCACGGAGAGGAGCTCGGCGAACACGGCGGGCTCGGACACGGTACCCACGTCTACGAGGAAGGGGTCCGGGTTCCCTTCTTCATTCGGTGGCCGAGCGGGCTTGCGCGCGGCGTGCGCAGCGACGCACCGGTCACCCTGCTCGACGTCTTCCCTACATTGGCTTCGCTGCTGGAGCTGGATCCTCCCGGGGAGACCCATGGCGTCGCCCTGCCGCTCGACGATCTCGGACGCCTACCGGCGACGCGGCCGATCTACCTGGAGACGCGACGCTCGAAACCCGTCAAGCGAGCGATCGTGGTCGGCGACGAGAAGCTGGTTTTGCGGGACTACCGGCATCGCTCGATGCGGGACCGCCGGCGCGAGCTCTTCGACCTCGGCAGCGACCCCGTCGAGAGCCGCAATCTCGCCGACGCGCGTGGGGCGCGAGCGACGGAGCTCGCGGTGCAGCTGATGCGGCACTATGCGCGGCTGCCCGGCCCGCCGCGTGACGCGCGCAGCCGGCGGATCACGGACCCGACCACGGTCGAACGCCTGCGCCAGCTGGGGTACGGCGATTGAACGCTTGCACCCCGATCCGCCTGCCCCGGGGACAGGCCCGCCGCTCGGCGTTCGACTAACGCCGCACCCGGGCGAACGGATCGGCGGGCGCCGGCGCTCCGCAGCGCGGATCGTCGGGATGGCTCAGGCAGAAGCGCGTGCCACCCGCCGCGCGCGGCGCGTCGCTGGTACCGCTCGGCTGCGGATCCACGGTCAATATCGGCACGCTTCCCGGTCCCGTCAGGCGAGGGTCGCCCAGCTTCTTGATCAGGGTCGGTACGACGATGCCCGGGATCAGCGGCGTGAACGGCACATGGTTGACCGTGCTCGGTCCGCCGATGTGAACGGTCTGCGACAGCAGCGAGCCGTTGACGACCACGTCGGAACCGACGCGGATGTCGGAACGCAGCGGCGCCAGTATCGTGCCCTGGAAGAACGACTCGCCGCCGAGGTCGGGCCCGCCGCCCAAACCCGTCTGCATGTTCCACAGCACGCGCTCGGGCGCGAGGCTACCGTTTCCGGTTCCGTTCGAACCGAGATTGATGATCGAAGCGCCGCCGAGACGCAGGACTCGATTCAGACGAATGATCAGGATCGTATCGTCCTGCCCGTTGAAATTGACGATCGTATCACGCTGCAACTTGATGTTGTCCAAGTCGAGCACTTGAAGACCGCCGCCCACC
>CALJUJ010000054.1 GCA_937975525.1 uncultured bacterium | reverse complement strand
ACGCAACCCGCGCCGTCGTAGACGTTCAGAATTACCTCTACCCGACGTCGCAACTCGCCCAACCGACGCTCCGCAGCGTGTGTGGCCAGGCTCAGCTCGACGAGCTGCTGACCGAACGCGACCATTTCAATACCCGACTCCAGGAGATCATCGACGCCAACACCGAGCCCTGGGGCGTGAAGGTGACGTCGGTCGAGGTGAAACACATCGATCTGCCGGCGGAGATGCAGAGGTCACTCGCTCGTCAGGCCGAAGCAGAACGCTTGCGTCGCTCCAAGGTGATCAGCGCCGAGGGCGAGTTCCAGGCGGCGATGCGCCTCAGCGAGGCGGCCAGCGTGATGCAGCAGCAGCCCGCCAGCCTCCAGCTGCGCATGCTGCAGGCGTTCACCCAGGTCGGCAAAGAACGCAACCAAACACTGATTCTGCCTTTGCCGATGGATCTGGTGCGCGCCGTCCTGGACCGCGTCAGCGGGGCGCGCAAGTGACGCCCGCGCCGCCGGCGATTGGCGGCGATGCCTACGCCCGGCGGCGCCGTCACTTCCTGGAGGCGATCGGCGAGGGCAGCGCGGCCCTGTTCGTGTCGGCGCCGGTGGCGGTGCGTGCACACGACGTGGAGTTCCCCTACCGGCAGGACAACGATTTCCTGTATCTGACCGGCTTCCCTGAGCCGGAATCGGCGGCGCTGCTGATCCCCAACCACGACGAGGGCGAGTTTCATCTATTCGTGCGGCCCCGCGACCCCGAGCGCGAAACCTGGACCGGGAGGCGCGCCGGTGTGGATGGCGCCCGCAGCCGCTTCGGCGCCGACGCCGCTCACGCGATCGGCGAGCTCGACGAGCTCGTGCCGAAGCTCGCCGAACGCTGCGAGCGCTTCTTCTTCGCGCTCGGGCGCGACCGTGCAGCGAACGAAAGGGCTCTGCGCTGGCTGCAGCACTGGCAGCAAGGGCGCCCGCGCCTGGGAGCCGGACCGCGCGCGCTCTGTGACCCGAGCGACATCGTCCACGCGATGCGACTGATCAAAGACCCGGAGGAGATCGATATCCTGCGGGCCTCGGCCGCGGTTGCGGGAGCTGCCCACGAGAACGCCATGCGCTCCGTGCGCCCCGGAATGCGCGAGTTCGAGGTCGAGGCGCAGCTCGCCTACGATTTTCGCCGGCGCGGCGCGAGTGGCCCCGCCTACCCCTCGATCGTCGCGGGTGGGGCCAACGCGACGATTCTCCACTACGTCGACAACGATGCGACGCTTGCCGCCGAAGACCTTTTGCTCATCGATGCCGGCGCCGAGCTCGGTGGCTACTGCTCGGACGTGACCCGAACCTTTCCAATCGGTCGTGCGTTCGACGAGGCGCAGCGCGATCTCTACGAGACGGTGCTGCGGGCGCAGAAGGCTGCCATCGAAGCCGTGCGGCCCGGAGTGGCGTTCGACGCGCCACACCATGCTGCGCTCGAGGCCCTCGTCGAAGGTCTCTTGTCTGCCGGCTTGCTGTCGGGCGATGCCGCCAAGCTGATCGACGGCGAGGCCTATCGACCCTACTACATGCACCGGACCAGCCATTGGCTCGGCCTGGACGTACACGACGTCGGCGCCTACCGGCACGACGGCGAGGCGCGAAAGCTGGAGCCGGGCATGGTGTTGACCATCGAGCCCGGACTCTACGTTGCGGCCGACGCCGCCGAGGCCAAGTACCGGGGAATCGGAATTCGGATCGAGGACGATGTCGCCGTGACCGAAGATGGCCACGACGTGTTGTCCGCGGGGATCCCGAAGGAAGTGGACGAGCTCGAGGCGCTGCGCCACGAGGCCCTGGCCGGGACATGACGGAGCTACGCCGCGAAGCGAGATCGTTCGTGCGCGACGGCGACCGCGTCGATGGCGTCAGCGTTTGGAGCGAGCAGGCGACGCCACTGCCGGGTATCGTGCTCATCCCCGACGTACACGGGGTGTCGCCGCTCTACGAACGACTCGCCGAGCGATTTGCGCGGGCGGGGCTCTTCGTATTCGTCATCGACTTGTACAGTCGCGAGGGGGCGCCGAAGCT
>CALJUJ010000053.1 GCA_937975525.1 uncultured bacterium | reverse complement strand
ATTCTCGCCGTAACCTTCACCAACAAGGCGGCCGGGGAGTTGCGCACGCGACTGGAGCGCCTCGTCGGCGACGAGTCGCTTCCTTGGGTGGCGACGTTTCACGCGGCGGCGGTCCGCATCCTCCGAACCCATGCCGAACGAATCGGGTTCGCGCGCAATTTCGCCATCTACGACGACCAGGATCAGGAACGCCTGTTGCGGCAGTGCCTGCGCGATCTCGACATATCGGACGAGGTGATCCAGGCGCGTAGCGCCGCGCACGCGATCGATGCGGCCAAGAACCGCGGGCTGGGTCCCAGCGCGATTCCCGTGCATGACGACCGCAGCGAGGCGGTGAAGTCCGTGTACGCCCGCTACCAGGAGCAGCTGGCACGCTCCAACGCGGTCGACTTCGGCGATCTCCTGTTGCACACGACTCGCCTGTTTCAGGAGCACGCCGACGTGCTCGATCGCTATCGCGAGCGCCTGCTCCACGTTTTGGTCGACGAGTACCAGGACACCAATCGTGTCCAGTACGACTTGACCAACCTGCTGGCGTCGACACATCGCAACCTCTGCGTGGTCGGCGACGACGACCAATCGATCTATCGCTGGCGCGGAGCGGACGTCGGCAACATCCTCGACTTCGAGAAGGACTATCCGGATGCCGTGGTGATTCGCCTCGAGCAGAACTATCGCTCGACGCAGACGATCCTCGACGCGGCCGGGGCGGTCGTCGCCCGCAACGAGCGTCGCAAGGGCAAGACTCTATGGACCGACAATGCACGCGGCGACCGAGTGCGCTCGACCCGCCTCGGCGACGACCTCGAGGAAGCCCGCTACGTCGTCGACGAGCTGCAGCGCCTGCACCGCGCCGGCACGCCTCTGCGCAATGTGGCCATCTTCTACCGCGCCAATGCCCAGTCGCGTCCCTTCGAGGAGGCGCTCGCGCGTCGCCGCGTCCCGTACGCGATGGTGGGCGGCGTCAAGTTCTTCGCACGTGCCGAGGTCAAGGACGTGCTCGCCTATCTCCGTATCCTCGACAATCCCCGCGACTCGCTGTCCGCGAAGCGGATCATCAACGTTCCCGCGCGCGGCATCGGTTCTACGACCGTCGATCGAATTGCTGCGCTCGAGGAGGCCGCCGGGGGCTTTCTGGCCGCATGTCGGCGCGCTTGCGAGGCCGGGACCCTACGCGGCGCCGCGGCACAGAAGGTCGGCGCCTTCCTCGACATGGTCACAGCGTTCTCGCGGTGGCGCACCGAGCTTCCCCTGCACGAGCTCGCCGCGCGCATCATCGAAGAGAGCGGCTACGCGCGCATGCTCCGCGACGACGGGGGCGAACAGGCCAAGGATCGGCTGCAGAACCTCGAAGAAATGGTGCGCGGCATGGAGGAGTACTCGGCGAGCGATCAGGCGCTGCAGGACTACCTGGAGCACGCTGCCCTGGTCAGCGATCTGGATTCGCTGGATGCCGCGGCCGATCGGGTCACGCTGATGACCTTGCACGCCGCCAAGGGCCTCGAGTTCCCGATCGTGTTCATGACCGCGATGGAGGAGGGGCTCTTCCCGCATGCCCGCTCGGGCTCGGACGAGTCCGAGATCGAGGAGGAGCGCCGGCTTTGCTACGTCGGCATGACCCGAGCCATGAAGACGCTCTACCTCACCCATGCCAAGCGCCGCCGCACGTTCGGCACGCCGAAGTTCAACGAGCGCAGTCGCTTTCTCAACGAGATCCCTGCCGAGTTGCTCGAAGAGACCGATCTCGCGGAGTCGGGTGAGCGGGTTTGGGAGCGACCTTCTCCGGCGAATCGTCCGCAGCGCCCCTTGTCGCCACGCAACCAACCGGGACGTGCCGGGATGCGGGCCACCTACGGCGATGAGGGAGTACGCATCGTCTACGACAACGATGAGGACGGGCTGCGCGCCGGGCGGCGCGTGCGCCACGCAGAGTTCGGAGTCGGCGTCGTCAAGAGCATCGAAGGCGCGGGCGACAAGCGCAAAGCCACGGTACACTTCGCTTCGGTGGGCACTCGCAAGCTGATTCTGAAGTTTGCTCGTCTCGAGCCCGAGTGAGGTCCCTTGGGCAACGTTGCCAACGAGGATAGGATGCCGACCATGACCGCGGATCTTCGTCCGCTTCTCGACGCCGCCGGGGCCCGATGGGGCGAGCGCTTCGGCGTGCCGGTGCCATTGCGATTCGGAGAGCGCCCGCAGCCCGAGGTCGCCGCGCTGCGAACCGGTTGTGGTGTCGTCGTTCCCCCCCTGCGCGGCTTGCTGCGACTCGTCGGCGAGGATCGCACCTCGTTTCTGCAGGGGATGATCTCCAACGACATCGCCGCCTGTGCGCCCGGCCGGGGCTGCCATGCAGCCGTGCTGACCGTGCAGGGACGTGTCGTGTCGGACCTTCACGCCTACGTGCTGGAAGACGAGATTTGGCTCGACGTTCCCGTCCAGCGCACCGCGACGGTTCGCGAGACCCTGGAGAAGTACATCGTTGCCGACGACGTCGAGATCGAGACGCCGAAGAGCCTCGCCCTGCTGATGCTCGAGGGGCCAACCGCGCCGGCGACGCTTTCCTCGGTGGTCGACGTGGATGTCGTGTCGCTTCCGCCGTACGGGCACGCGAGCTGCTCGATCGGCGGCGTGGATGGACGGCTGTTCCGCGCCAGCCTCACTGGCGAATGGGGCTGCATGATCGTCGGCCCCCCGGAGCTACAGCGGATCGCCTGGGAGACGGCGTGCGCGGCAGGTGGCGTTCCCGTCGGCTACGACGCCGTCGAGGTTGCCCGCATCGAGGCCGGAATTCCGATGATGGACGTCGACATGGACGAGTCGTACCTGGCGCCGGAGGTGGGTCTCGCGGACGCCCTGTCGTTCCGCAAGGGCTGCTACATCGGCCAGGAAGTCGTCGAACGCGTGGCGGCGCGGGGAAACGTGCAACGCAAACTCGTGGGTCTCGTGCTCGAGGGTGACGAAACGGTTCCGCCGGGCGCCCTGGTGCGATCGGATGAACGCGACCTCGGCCACGTCACTTCGGCCGCCTTTTCGGAAGAGCTGAACGCTCCGATCGCGCTCGCCTACGTGCGCCGCTCGCATGCGGACGCCGGTGCCCGCGTCGTCGTCGACGCCGGCGCCGGGCCGCGCACCGCAACCGTGCGGTCGCTGTCACGGGATCCGGAGTCATGAGGGACGAGCGCAAGCCTTGCACCGTGGCTATCCGGCCGTGTCCGCAGCGTCCACGAACGGGCGACGGCCACCTCGCGGTGTGCGCCGAGGACCGTCGCGAAGCTCGGATGACGGGAGCAACGACCAACGATGCAGCCTGACGTCGAAGCACACGTCGCGGCGATCCGCCGCGATGGCTATGTGATCGTCGAGGACGTGCTCTCGCCCGATGAAGTCGATGCGGTCGTCTCCGAGCTCGAGCGTCTGGAAGCGGACCTCGGTGTCCGCCCATCGCCGAACGCCTTCGAAGGTGCGAAGACCGTGCGGATCTACAATCTCCTCGTGCACGGGGAGGTCTTCGAAGCCATTCCCATCCACCCCAAGGTCCTTCCCGTCGTCGAGGGCGTGCTCGACCGGGGCTGCCTGATTTCGTCCCTCTCGTCGGTGAGCATCATGCCCGGCGAGCGTCCGCAGCCGATCCACGCGGACGACCAACTGATCCCCTTGCCCAAACCGCACCCGCCGCTCGTCTGCAACAGCATGTGGGCGCTGACCGACTTCACCGACGCCAATGGCGCGACCCGCATCATCCCCGGGTCGCATTTGCGCGACCACCATCCCGAGTTCGGCCGAGCCTACGAGACCGTGCCGGCCGCGATGCGCAAGGGGAGCGTGATGATCTACGACGGTGCCATGTGGCACGGGGGCGGCGCCAATCGAACGGAGGAGCGGCGCGTCGGGGTCGCGATGAACTACTGTGCCGGGTACATCCGGCAACAGGAGAATCAGCAGCTCGGGATCCCCAGGTCCCTGGTGCGACGCTTTCCCGCGCGTTTGCGCGAGCTCGTCGGCTACGGAGTCTACAACGGGCTGATCGGGCACATCGACAAGAAGAGCCCGGAGACGCTACTTGCGGAGAATGCGAAGAATTCCAAAGTGGTCTGGGACGACTTGTGAGCGGATACGAATCAGCGTGCGCCCGAAGCCTCCCACTCCTCGGGCGTGTACGTCTTCATGGCGAGGGCGTGGATCTCCCCGCCCATCGCCGAGCTGAGCGCCGCATAGACGGTGCGCTGACGCTGCAGCCGAGTCTGACCTCGAAAGGATGCCGCGACGACCAGGACTTCGAAGTGGCCGCCCCCCGCTGCGGCGCCAGGATGGCGGGCATGCTTGGCGCTGTCGTCGCGAATCTCGAGGTGCACCGGCATGAGAGCCTCGCGTAACGTCGATTCGATGAAGGCGACCCGGTCCATCGAGGTCCTGTACACCAGCCCGGGCACGCGACCAAGGAGGGGGGCGACTCCGTGAGCGGCCTCCAGACGTTCGACCCGGACGATCTCTACTGCGCTCACTGTCATGCGCCGGCCGCGGGGATGTGCGCGGGTTGCGGTGCGTTGTGTTGCGCCGATTGCGTCGAGTTGCGGATGGGTTGGACACGCCAGCGCGCGGTGTGTCGGCTCTGCCTCGCGGACGAACCGGCGCGGCCGTCCGCGCGCCGGTGGCGCCCATGGGCGCTGGGCCTGGTCGCTGCCGGTCTCGCCTGGGTGGCATGGCTCTGGGCAGCTTGACCATCGAACCATCCTTCGCATAGACGTCAGCCTCCTGGGTCGCGGCAGCGTGGCGATCTCTCGCCGCCGATGCCAACTTCGGAGAACGGATCATGAACGTCGTAATCGTCGGTGGCGGCCTCGTCGGATCGACGCTCGCTGGCAAGCTGGCGCGCGACGGCTACGACGTCACCCTCGTCGAGCAGGACGCCGTCAAGGTGAGCGACCTGGCGGATCATCTCGACGTCCAGGTCATCAACGGCAACGGCGCCGGTGCGCCCGTGTTGCGACGTGCGGGGATCGAGCGTGCCGACCTGCTGGTGGCAACGACGAACTCCGGCGAGGTCAACATGGTGGTCGGCCTCCTCGGTACCTCGCTGTTCAAGGTGCCGCGTGTCGTCATACGCTTGCGTGATCCGGAGCTCGCCGAGGGCTTCGGTCTCATCAGCAAGGACCATCCCACCGACTACGTTCAGGTCGATCCCGACCGGGCCGCCGTAGACCGCATCGTCAGCCTTCTCGAGGTGCCGGGGGCTGTGGACATGGTACCCTTTCTCGACGGACGCGTGCTGCTCGCGGGCTTCCGAATGTCGGCATCGTCCGACTTCGTCGGTCTGACGCTGTCGCACATTCGCTTGATGTTCCCGGCCGCTGCGGCACTGGTGGCGGCGATCCAACGGGGCGACGATTGGATCATCCCGCACGGTGACGAAGAGATCCGCGCCGGCGATCTCGTCTACTTCGCGGTGTTGCGCGGCGAGCTCGACAACGTCCTGTCGTTGATCGACGCGGAAGCCGAGCGTCGCCACCGCGTCATGATCGCCGGCGCAAGCCGCATCGGCCTCGAGCTTGCGCGGCGGCTCGAGAAGCTTTCCGTGCAGGTGGTTCTCGTCGAGGAGAGCAAGGATCTGGCGCGCAAGGCGGAAGAGGCTCTGTCGCGCACCCTCGTCGTTTGCGGTCCCGTCACCGAACGCGAGCTGCTCGAGGAAGAGGACATCGGTCGCGTATCGACCTTCGTCGCCGTGACTCCCGATCACGAAGTCAATCTGGTAGCCGGTCTCCTGGCCAAGCGCCTCGGTGCCCATCGCGTGTTCGCAATGGTGGACAATCCCGCGCTCGCGAACTTGATCGGCGAGATCGGCATCGACGCGGTCATCAGCCCGCGTTCCCTCGCGGTCGGTTTGATGCTGCAGCACATTCGCCGCGGCCGCATCCTCTCCGCGGCTGCTCTCCTCGAGGACAAAGTCGAGGTCGTCGAGGCGGAAGCGCTGGCGGGCAGTCGCCTCACTTCCGGCCCTCTCGCCGAGATCGGACTGCCGCGGGGCGTTCTGGTCGCGGCCCTGGCGCGCGGCGAGAGCCTGCTGATGCCGCAGGGGGG
>CALJUJ010000052.1 GCA_937975525.1 uncultured bacterium | reverse complement strand
ACCCCCTCGCCGACGAAGACCAGGAGGGACAGCATCGCGGCAACGACCGTGAAGCCCGTCAGGCCGAGCCAAGGCGCCTGTAGATTGTCCTTCCCCTGGCGCAGGAGCTCGCCCAGCGACGGTGCTCCCGGGGGCATTCCGAAACCGAGAAAATCGAGCGCGGTCAGCGTGACCACGGCGCCGCTGGTGATGAACGGCAGGAACGTTGTGGCAGCCACCATGGCGTTCGGCAGGACATGGCGAACGATCGTCCGCAGGTCGCTGAGGCCGAGCGCCCGCGCGGCGCGCACGTAGTCGAAGTTGCGCGCGCGCAGGAACTCGGCGCGCACGACGCCGACCAGGGACATCCACTGAAAGAGCAGAAGCAAGCCGAGGAGCCACCAGAAGCTCGGCGTCACGATGCTCGCGAGGATGATCAACAGATAGAGGCGTGGCAGTCCCGACCAGATTTCGATGAAGCGCTGGAACAAGAGATCGGTCCAGCCGCCGAAGTACCCCTGCACGGCTCCGGCGGCGATCCCGACGATCGAGCTGAACAGCGTCAGCAGGAGGGCGAACAGGACCGAGATCCGAAATCCATAGATCAGGCGCGCGGCGACGTCGCGAGGCGACTCGGCGGTACACAACCCGTTGCGCCAGCTCGGCGGGGAGGGTGCGGGCTCGTCGAGGTCGAGGATGTGGGTATCGTAGCGATAGGGAATGGGCGGCCAGATCATCCAGCCGTCGGCGCGGATCATTTCCGCGACGTAAGGGTCGGTGTAGACCGTCGGCGTTTGCAGAAAGCCGCCGAACTCGGTCTCGGGGATGTCCTGAAAGATCGGAAAGTAGGAGCCACCGGCGAAGCGAACGTAGAGGGGGCGGTCGTTGGCGATCAGCTCCGCGCCCGAGCTCAGGACCAGGGCGACCGCGAAGAGCCAGAGGGACCACCAGGCACGCCGGTTGGCGCGAAAATTCTGCAGGCGGCGCTGGTTGAGCGGCGACAGGACCATGGGCGGGTCAGGAATCGCGCGATTCGAAGTCGATACGTGGGTCGACGGCCACGTACGTGAGATCTTCGATCAGCTTCATCAACAATCCGAGCAGGGTGAAGAAATAGAGCGTGCCGAACATCACCGGGTAGTTGCGGTTGATGGCCGCCTCGAATCCGAGAAGTCCGAGCCCGTCGAGGCTGAAGATCACCTCGATCAAGAGCGCACTCGTGAAGAGGATGTCGATGAAGGCCCCGGGAAACCCGGCAATCACGATCAACATGGCGTTGCGAAAGACGTGGCCATAGAGGACCCGGCGCTCGCTGAGCCCCTTGGCTCGAGCCGTCGTCACGTACTGTTGCGAGATTTGGTCGAGAAACGAGTTCTTCGTCAGCAGAGTGAGTCCGGCAAAGCCGCCGATGACCATCGACAGGACCGGCAGCGTGAGGTGCCAGAAGTAGTCGAGGATTCGTCCCCAGAGGGTCAGCTCGGCCCAATTCTCCGACCAGAGACCGCGCAACGGAAACCAATCGAAGTACCGCCCGCCGGCGAACAGAATCACCAACAGGATGGCGAACAGGAAGCTCGGAATCGCGTTGCCGACGATCACCACGCCCGAGGTCCACACGTCGAAGCGCGATCCGTCGCGAACCGCCTTGGCGATGCCCAGCGGGATCGATACCAGATACACGAGCAACGTCGTCCACAGTCCGAGTGAAATGGACACGGGCATCTTCTCGAGGACCAGGTCGACGACGGTCCGGTCGTGAAAGAAGCTCTCCCCGAAGTCGAAGCGGAGGAAGCGGCCCATCATTTCGAAGAAGCGCTCGTGGGCGGGCTTGTCGAAGCCGAACTGGCGCTCCAGGTCGCGCACCAGATCGGGGTCGAGACCGCGCGCGCCTCGATAGCGGGCGGCGCTCGCATCCGTCGGCGCGGAGCTGCGGGCGGGTGCCACCATGCCGGGATCGCTACCGCCGCCCGTGAATCGCGCCGTCGCCTCGACGCCGGTGCCGCGGAGCTGTGCCAGCACGCGTTCCACCGGGCCGCCCGGCGCCGCCTGGATGACCACGAAGTTGAGGACCATGATCCCGAACAGAGTCGGGACGATCAGCAGTAGACGTCGAGCGATGTAGGCGAGCATCAACGTGGAGGGGGCGTGGGCGGCGACCTCAGGGCTTGCCGCCGGTGCGGTAGGCGCGTACGGCCGCGGCCGCTTCGGAATCGGTCCACCAAGCATCGAAGCGAAACCCGAGGTCCGGAGTGATCGCGGGGCGGCCGAACACGTTCCAGTAGAGCACGCGGTCGTAGGGAACGTGCCACTGCGGGATCACGTAGAAGCCCCACTGCAGCACCCGGTCCAGAGCGCGTACGGCGGTGACCAGACGCGCGCGATCGGGCGCAGCGATGATGCTCTCGATCAGAGAATCGACGACCGGATCGGCAATTCCGGCGAGATTGCGGCTGCCCGGCTGCTCGGCGAACGCCGAACCCCAATACGATCGCTGCTCGTTGCCCGGGGAAAGCGACTGCGGAAAGTTGAAGACGACGACATCGAAATCGAAATCCTCGATGCGTCGCTCGTACTGGGCGCTGTCGACCGTACGGACGTCGACTTCGATACCCAGTCGCTCGAGATTCTGTTTGAAGGGCAGCACGACGCGCTCGAACAGAGGCATCACCAGCAGGATCTCGAAGCGCATCGCGTCGCCACTCTCGGAGTGGGTTCGCTTGCGCGTCTTCTCGTCGATCTTCCAGCCGGCTCGCTCGAGCAACTTCACGGCCTCGCGTAGCAGGGGCCGAACGTTGCCCGTCCCGTCGGTCGTCGGTGGCGCGTAGGCCTGCGTGACCACCTCCTCGGGGAGGTGTTCGCGGTGAGGCTCGAGTAAGGCGATCTCCTCCGGTCCGGGAAGTCCCGTGGCCGCGAGATCGGAGTTCTCGAAGAAGCTTCGGGTGCGCTGGTACTGACCGTAGAACAGGGTCTTGTTCGACCATTCGAAGTCGAACGCGTAGCCGAGAGCCTGTCGTACGCGGCGATCGCGAAACGGCTCGCGGCGGGTGTTGAAGACGAACGCTTGCATCCCGCTCGGACGGTCGTGGGCGATCTCCTCCTTCTTCAACATGCCGTCGCGCACCGCTGGAATGTCGTAGGCGGTGGCCCAGTGCTTCGACGAGCTCTCGAGCCGGAGATCGAACGCACCACCCTTGAAGGCTTCGATGGCGACGGTGTCGTCGCGATAGTAGTCGTGGTGGATCACGTCGAAGTTGTGGCGACCGCGATTGATGGGCAGGTCTTTTCCCCAGTAGTCGTCGACCCGGCGATACGTCACGCGACGTCCCGCTTCGAAGCTCTCGACGCGGTAGGGCCCACTGCCGAGCGGTAGGTCGAGAGTCGCCCGCGCAAACGGTCGATCTGCGTAGTGGTGCTTCGGCAGGAGCGGGAGTTGACCGAGAATCAGCGGCAGCTCGCGGTTCTCGCCAGGGCGAAAGAGGAACTTGACGTCGCGCGCCGAGATGCGCTCGACGCTGGCGACGTTGCCGTAGTACGCCCGGTAGAAGGGTGCCCCCTCGTCGCGGAGCGCATGGAACGTGAAGATCACGTCGTCGGCCGTGATCGGCTTGCCGTCGTGCCAACGGGCTTCCTTGCGGAGGCGAAACTGCACCCAGCTCCGATCGTCCGGGGTCGTGATCGACTCGGCGACGAGGCCGTATTCGCTGAACGGCTCGTCGGCAGTCGACTCCATCAGCGTGTCGTAGATGCGGCCGATCCCGTCCGCCGTGTTGCCCTTGACGATGAAGGGATTGAAGCTGTCGAAGGCGGTGCCGAAGGCGGCGAGGCGCACTTCGCCGCCTTTCGGGGCGGCCGGGTCGACGTAGTCGAGGTGGCTGAAGTCCGGGCCGTATTTGAGGTCACCGTGCATCGCCAAACCGTGGCGTGCCTCGGGCTCCGCCGCAGCTGTGGCCGCGGGGAGGAGGAGGGCGACGAGAAAGAACGTCAGTCGTTGCATCGATGCTCCGAGCCGTTGGGTTTGCAGGGCGAGCGGACAGTATGCAACAGCGCCGCGGGCCTGTCATGTCACCGACCCGGTCGCACTGCTCCGCCGGCTGCGCTATGCGAGTCGCTGCGAGAGCCGCTGGGGCGTCGGATCGCTGCCCCGGAAGGAGATGAGATGCGCATCGGAATCGTTCCGTTCTGGAAGAACTACGACCGCAAGACCGTGCTGCGCACGGCACAGCTTGCGGACGACCTGGGCTACGACTCGATCTGGATTCCGGAGGCGTGGGCCTACGAGCAGTTCCAGCTGCTGACCGAGATCGCCGGGGCAACGAGCAAGATCGGCTTGGCGACCGGCATCGCCAACGTGTTCAGTCGTTCCCCGGGCCTACTTGCCATGAGTGCCGCGACGTTGGACGAGATCTCCGAAGGCCGCGCGATCCTCGGTCTCGGTACCAGTGGCAAGGTCGTCATCGAGAATTTTCATGGGATCCCTTATCGGAAACCCCTGACGCGCCTGCGCGACACCATTCGCATCGCGCGGGCGCTGTGGGCGGGAGAGCGTCTGAGCCCCGAGCTCTCCAATGAGATGGAGCTACGGCACTTCAAGCTGGAGATGACGCCCCGCCGCGCGAACATCCCCGTGTACGTCGCCTCGCTGCAGGAGAAGGCGATCCACGAGGTGGGTACGCTCGCCGACGGCTGGGTGCCCACGTTCTGGCCCTACCAGCACTTCGGCGACGGCCTCCAGCAGATCGCCGCCGGGGCCCGCGAGGCGGGGCGTGACCCCGCCGAGATCGAGCTCGCTCCGTTCGTCGGAATCGTTCCGTTCGACGACGTCGCAGCGGCACGTTCGCTCGTCAAGCCACTGATCTCCTTCTACATCGGCGGCATGGGTACCTATTACCACGCACTCTTCTGCCGCTACGGCTACCAGGAAAACGCCGACCACGTCCGTGATCTCTACAACCGTGGCCTGCGCAAGGAGGCCGCCGCCGCCGTTGCCGACGACCTCGTCGATTCCGTGGCGATCTGCGGGCCGGTCGACTTCTGCCGCGAACGCCTCGCGGAATGGGGCACGCACGGCGTCGGCCGCGCCCTGATGAATCTACCGACGGGAATGCCGTTCGAGATCACCGAGCAGCTTCTGCGCGACATGGCACCCGCCTGAATCGCCGCTCACGGAGTCGCCCGTGCGTCCAAGTGGCGCAGGTGACGTACCAGAGCGTTTGCCTGCTCGCCGGTGAGCACCACGCGGAAGTGCGGCATCGACGGTTTGTTCTTTGCCAACATGTGCCAGACGGCCTCGCGCAGGGCTGCGGGACTGCGGCGTGCGAAGAATGGCTCGTCGAAGGCGAAGGAGGGCATCGGCAAGATGTCGCCAGGGACGACTCCGAGCGTCTGGCTGCCGCGTCCGTCGTCGGCATGGCAGTTCGCGCAGTATCGGGAATACGCGGAGAATCCGGGCGAGAAGAGCGAAACGAAGCTGGAAATCGCCGCCGCGGTGCGGGGATCGACCGGCGGCTCGAGCGGCGTCATCCCCGGCTCGCCGTGGCGAACGGCCCGCGGCAGTCGATCTGCGAAACGTGTGTGCAGGTCAGCGGCGGCGAGATCGGGCGGCGCTGGGCTCGACGCGACCTCGCTCGGCCCCTCGCCCGTCGGTCCATGGCACTCCTCGCAGCGGTCTACGTACGCCGCCCAACCGGGCTCGACCACGCGCCAATCGATTGACGGTAGCCGGCGCAGGTGGCGGGTGATGGCTTCGACCTGGTTGCTGTGGCGCTGCAGCGCGGCGCGGTCGAGAACCAGGGGGAGGGCACGTCCGTCGCGAATGCGGCGGGCCAGCGTGGCGTCGTCGTAGTGCCGCAGGAAACCGCTCCGGAGGTCGCGCGGCGGCGACGGAAAGATGTCGGCATCCGGTCCATCGCCGCCTCCGCCGTCGCCGTGGCATCCGGCGCAATACCGTGCGAACAGACGAGCACCGTCGGGATCTCCCGTGGCCCGTTCGGGGAAGACGAGGAGGATCGTCGCAAGCAGGCACCCGATCGCAAGCGCGTGTGCCGAGTTCGGTCTTCCCATGGTCGAGATCCCTTTCTTCGGTGAACCCGG
>CALJUJ010000051.1 GCA_937975525.1 uncultured bacterium | reverse complement strand
AGGGCGTCCACCCTGCCGCAAGCTTCGATGGCGACGCCGCGTCCGTCGGTCGGTGGTCGTTCGACGACGACGATGCTCTCGTGAGAGACCTCGTCGATGCGCCCGTCGCACGGTGCGGCCGCAAGCGCCATCGTCGGCAACGCGAAGGTAAGCACGCTCGCCGCAAGGCTCGATCGAACCATGCCTCGAAGTTAGTCGGTCGACCGATCCAGTGAAAGCATGCGATGCCGCAGTGCGGCAGCGAATCGGTCCGCGGCGTCGCGGTCGACGGCGAGAAAGAAGGACGGCTCGAACAGCTCGGCTTCGAGCAACGCCTCGCGGCCGTCGTCGAGTCGGACGAGATCGAATCGGGCGTAGAGCAGGGGCTCGTGCACGCCGAAGCGGTAGCCACAAATGTGGGCCACCGCTTCCGCGGCGGTCCGAGCGACGCCCTCGTGCTGGGTGGTTGGCTCGACTGGGGTGATCGCCTCCTGGTAGTCGCCGCCGAGCAGCCCGCCGCCGGCGGCGAGAATGGGCCCTTTGCGAAACGAGTGCGACGCGACGCCGTCGATGTAGACGAGAGATACCTCGCCGGACTCGGCAACCGATGCGGCGCAGGGCTGCAGCATGACGAGCTTGTCCTCGGCGAGAATCAGCCGTGCCAACGCCAGCGCAGCGGGATCGTCGGCGCGAAACCGACCCGTGTGGCGGCTGCCCGCCGAGACGTTCGGCTTGACGACGACCTCGGCGTCGCGGCGTTCGCGCAAGGCCGCCTCCACTTCGCGCTCGCTGCCGAGGAAGTTCGTCGCGACGACCGGGACTCCTGCCGCGGCGAGATCGGCGAGGTAGCGCTTGTCGAGGTTCCAGCGGATCACCGGTGCGGGATTGTGGAGTTGCGCGACGCCGTCGACGCGATCGAGCCAGGAGAGGAATTCCTCGAGGCGCTCGCTGTAGTCCCAGGGCGAGCGCAACACGACCAGGTCATAGGCTTGCCAATCGGCGTCCGCTTGCCACCACGGAACGTGCACGAGATCGATTCCCACTCCGGCGCAGGCTCGCTCGTGCAGCGGACGATCCTGGTCTTCGTCGCGGACCCGCTCCCAATCGGTGGTCACGAAAGCGACACGCATGCGGTACCCCTACAACGAGCGGGCTAGGTGGGACAGTCTTCGCGCGGAGCGCGCCCGAGGGCTGCGTCGATCAACGCGGCGAGCCGCGTTCGCTGGCGGCCGCCGGCGTCGAAGTTGCCGGGGTCGAGCCAGCGGCGGTACGCGGCGTCGAGAGCCGGCCACTCGCCGTCGACGATCGAGTACCAATTCGTGTCGCGGCTGCGGCCCTTGTAGACGACGGCCTGGCGAAACGTGCCTTCGTAGGTGAAGCCGAATCGCCGGGCGGCCGCGTTCGAAGCTGCGTTGAGCGCATCGCACTTCCACTCGTAGCGCCGATACCCGAGCTCGAACGCCCGCCGCATCATCAAGTACATTGCCTCCGTCGCGGCCGTCGTTCCCTGCAGGCGCGGGGCGAAACAAACGTGCCCCACCTCGATCGATCCCACGGCGGGAAAGATGCGTAGGTAGGCCGCCACACCACGGGCGCGATCGGTCGCACGGTCGACGATCGCATGGAATAGGGGCTCGTCGCCGAGCCATCCAGCCGACATGGTTGCGTCGTAGGCGGCCCGGTCGGCGAAGGGTCCGTAGGGGAGATAGGTCCACAAGCGCTCGTCAGTGTCTTCCCGGCAGGCGCTCCAGAGGTCGTCGGCGTGACGTTCAGGCGCGAGAGGCTCGACGCAGACGCGGGTCCCGTGCATCGAGGTCCGTGGTGGCGGTGGCGGTGGCTGCCAATCGGGCAGCGGTGGGCCGATGGGTTGGCCGAGGTCGTTGGGCCGCGTGTCCATGGCGTCGACGTAGCACGCGCGGGCCGAGAGTCCGTCGCGACTCGATGATCATGGAAACGTGGCTACGCATCCTCGAGGATCAGGTAGCCGGGGAAGTCGGCGGCGCGCAATGCATCGCGCACGACGGGTGGCAGCAGCGGATGGGCTTCCTCGATGCCGACGATGCGCGGGCGGTGCATCTCGCGCCGGCGACCGAGCCGTTGGATGCCGCCGCCGCCGGCGGCGAGCAGGTTGCGACCCCAGTCGACGTCGCGGCCGTAGGTCATCGGGATGACGATGCCGCCGGGGTAGGGGAAGGCGACGACGGGTGCACGGTAGGAGCGGCCACTCTTGCGGCCGACGTGATGCACCACGGCCAGCGGCGGCAGCAACCAGGCGAAGGTGCCGATGACGGGGTTGGTGAACACGCGGTTCACGCGTCGCATGAAGCGAGGCAGGTGCATGGACGGGAAGTAGCACCCACGGGCGCGCGAAGCCCAGCGACGAGGTCGAAGTTTCGCCTTGTGCTTCCCGTGTGGTCGCGCATACGGAGAGGTGTGACGAGCCATCCGCAGACGCAGGCGGGGCGACGATGAAGATCTACCTCGTAGCGCCGCCCACCCCGCCGTCGTTCTGGACATGCGATGCGGT
>CALJUJ010000050.1 GCA_937975525.1 uncultured bacterium | reverse complement strand
CCTTCTGGGTGCCGCTCCCCCTGCTTGCTGGAAAGCAGACAACGGCCGGCGATGCCGGCGAAGGGAGACACGATGGAAGCACGAATCACGGTCGAACTGGACAACGCAGCATTCGACCCCGACGCGGGCAACGAGTTCGCGCGCATCCTGCGGCAGCTGGCAGACCAGCTCGACGGCACGACCCGACGGCAGTTCGCGCGGCGATGGGCCGGCGGCTGCGTTGGGCTGCGTGACATCAACGGCAATTCGGTGGGCTGTTTCGAGGTGACGGAATGACCAAGAGCGAACTGCAGACGAACGAGATTCGGCGGCGGATCAACGCGCACACGGGCGTTGCTCTGACGTTCGAGGACGCGAACGACCTGAGACGCGCCGAGCGCACGCTCCACCGTTGGGCCGAAGGCGAGTGCGGCGACAGCAACGACCGGGCGTCCTGGGCGATCGAGCGCGACGAGACGACCGGGAAGCCGTACCGTTGCGTCTATCCGCACACCGGGCCGATGTACCGTGAGCGGATCGCCGACCGGGAAGCCGGGGCGCTGCGGCGCGTGCGTGCGATCTGCGAACGGGTTGGGCTGCATTTCTACCACCAGACGGACCCGCGTGGCTGCGCGCTGTACGTGGCCGCGGTGGAGCTCGAAGGGCGGAACTACAGCAGCAACGGCGTTGCATGCGCGGTATGATGCAACGCCTGGCAATGGTGGCGGCGGCGTTGGTGATCGGCGCCGCCGCCTGGGCGGCAGGAAGCGCGGCCGGGCGGCTGCTCGCCGGACTCTGGCGGGCGAGCGTCGGGCTGCCGCTGCGATGAAAGGGAAGACGATGCAACACGCAATCAAGATCCGCCGTGCCTACGCGGCGGCAGGGATCGGAGGATGCCCGCAATCTCGCGCCGCAATGCTGCAATATCTGCCAGAGGAAGTCGTCGAACGGCTGCCCTCGCGCGAGCTGGCGCGGATGCTCGATGCCCTCTGGGCTGCCTGCCAGGATGCCAAGGCGCTCGGTGCACGGGACGCGATCGACGAAGGCGCCATCTGGGACGCGAGGCTCGGAAGGCTGCGCGAGATTGGAGCTTAGGCGATGGCTTTCACCAAAGAGCCGTTGGGCGATCCGCCGTGGTTTGTCACGGCGCGAGTGTCGAGGCGAGTCTACAAGCCGAAGAAGGGCGGAAGGCTGACGGGTCCGCCGTCGATGCGCCGCGACGCACGGCTGGAGCTGTCGGGCCGGGTAGCCAAAGCTTGCGGGGTCGAGCCCGGAGCCACGTTCGCGGTGAGCGTGCCGAAACCTGGCTTTGTTTTGCTGCAACGGGTGCCCGACCGTGACAAGCTACGCGAGGAATGGGGTCGACGCGGCCGGAAACCGGGTTGAGAGCCCCTTTCGGCGGAGCAGGCACCACACGCACCAACGGCGCCCCGGGACGATCCTGGGGCGCCGTTGCGCGTTCTAGGGGTATGTCGAGGAATTGCCGGTTACTGCGACAGATCGGAAGTCACCCGCCAAGGCGGGGTTGGTGCCGGCGTCGGCTCGGGCGTCGGCTCCGGGGTCGGCGCCTGGGCGACGAAGGTCACTTCGCGGGATTCGCGGGCGACGAGCGGGCGTGTTCCTGTCGCGGGGTCGCGCTGCCCGTA
>CALJUJ010000049.1 GCA_937975525.1 uncultured bacterium | reverse complement strand
GATGTGCATGACGATGGCGCGCAGGCTGTTGCCGTGCGCGGCGATCAACACGTTGCGGCCCGCACGCAACGACGGCACCACGTGGTTCTCGAAGAAGGGGATCGTGCGCGCCGCCGTGTCGGCGAGGCTCTCACCGCCTGGAGGCGGGACGTCGTAGCTGCGACGCCAGATGTGCACCTGCTCGGCCCCGAACTTCTCGGCCGTCTCCGCCTTGTCGAGGCCCTGGAGATCGCCGTAGTGGCGCTCGTTGAGAGCCGCGTCGCGAACGGCCACCAGGTCGGTCTGCCCGGTGACCTCGAGCACGAGCCGCAGCGTCTCGTTCGCCCGTTGCAAGAGCGACGTATAGATTTCGTCGAAACGGATATCGCGCAGGCGCTCACCGGCAAGGCGCGCCTCGGTGATTCCCTTGTCCGTCAACGGCACGTCGACCCAGCCCGTGAACCGATTCTCCAGATTCCACTGCGACTCCCCGTGGCGCAGCAAGACCAGCAGACCCATCGATGGTGCTCCTCCTATTGCTTTCCCGGAGTGGTACTGGGCTCGGCGTTCAATCCGTCGGCGCGAACGGGTCTTCGAGCTCGTTGGGATCGAAGGGGCTGGGCGTGCGTTCCTCCGTTCCGACGCGGACGCTCGGCCCGCCGACGCGACGGCCATGCAGGCGCAGGCATTCTTCGACCCACTCGATCTCCGTATCGAGCCGCTTGGCGATTCGTTTGGGGTCGCGATCCATGCCGCGTGAGATGCGGTGATTCAACTCGGAAACGACTTCGAGACAAGGAACCTTCTCCGCACGCACCTGGGGCGCCAACAGCGCTGCCGTGAGCAGCGAAGCCACGACACAGCCGAGGAATGCCGAAGCCGCGGTACGCATGCCTAGGGCTGATAGCAGCCGCCAGCGCCAAACCCAAGTCGACGCGGGCGCCGTCGGCACTCACGACGGCCGTCGAGCGTGCGCCTGGAACAGCCGCGGCGGTGCCTGCTCGCAGTCGTCCCAACGGCGTCCGACTTCGCAGCCCCAGCGCGCCTCGACGCGCGAGCGCATCCGCCTTCGCGCCGCGACGAATGCGGTCGGCAGCTCGATCGTCTCAACGGTGCGACCGGTGATGGCGACGAAACCGACGGTGCTCAGGACTTCCAGCACGGGATCGGCGGCAGCCGCGTCCAACAATTGCACGGCGACCGCCCCTCCCGGGCGGACGGCGCGGAACGCCTCGCCGACGACGGCCGGGTCGCTGCCGAGATCGCGGCCGAGCATCCACACGTGAGTGAAGGCTGCGGTGCGCACCGGAAGAGCCGCAGAACGGGCAGCGGCGAAGGACACGCGACCCGCGGCGCCGGCGCGTTGCTCGAGGAGCGCCGCCGTCGCCAGCCGCAATGGATCGGGAGCGAGGCATGCAACCTGGCAGCCGAGGCGAGCCGATAGCCAACGGGCGACGCCACCGCCTGTGCAGCCGAGCAGAAGAACGCTCTCGTACTTGCGAAAGATGCCCTGATCCCCGAGGGATTCGCACACCTCGGGAGAGCAACCGATGTCGACATCGAGGCCGTAGAAGGGCGCCCCCCGCGGCGCCGGCACGCTGCCGCGCATCTCCCGCGCGATTTCGAAGATCAGCGCCGCCGTCACCGCAGCGCCGAGTGGCGCCGAGGTCATCGGACGGAGAATAGGTGCTCGTGCATGCCGCGCAGGCCTTCCAGGCTGTGCACGTCGCCCGCGAAGTTCGGCACCTCGACCACGACCACGGCCGGCTCGAGGCCGGAACCGAACCTCGCGACACGGCGGGACTCGCCGCGCCCGAGCAGCTGATAGCGACGGTGGTTGGCTGCGATCCGCTGCGCGGGCGCTCGATGGCCGAGGAGCTCGGCCAACCGCTCTTCGAGGTCGTCGCAGTCGCCCGCACTCCCGCTCCCAGCTACGCGCGGCCGATGTACTCGATTGAACACGACGGCCCGCAGCGCCATGCCGAGCTCATCGACCTTCGAGCGAAAGAAGCGCGCCTCCTGCAGTACCTGCTCCTCCGGCGTAGCAACGAGAACGAAGGCCGTCTCGGGCGACCGCAAGAGCTCGTAGACGCGATGCACCCGATCTTCGAACCCGTCGAATAGTGCGC
>CALJUJ010000048.1 GCA_937975525.1 uncultured bacterium | reverse complement strand
TCCGCGCTATAGCCGCTCCGATGCGCGAGCGACTGCGTCCCCATCTCGAAGGCAGCGTCCGACTCGGCGATGGCCGGCGCCTCGCTTTCGCCGAGTTCGGCGCACCGCGCGGCCGCCCGGTGTTCTGGTTCCACGGCACCCCGGGCGGGCGGCGCCAGGTGCCGCTCGCCGCTCGCGAGATGGCCGCCCTCGAAGGCGTGCGTCTCATCGGCGTCGACCGTCCGGGCATCGGTGGATCCAGTGCCCACCTGTACGGTTCGGTCATCGACTTCGCCCACGACATCGAGCAGCTCGCCGATCGCCTGAGTTGCGATCGTTTCGCGGTGGTCGGACTGAGCGGCGGCGGTCCCTACACGCTCGCGTGCGCCTTCGCGCTGCGCGAGCGTGTCGCTGCCGCCGGCGTGCTCGGCGGTGTCGCCCCGACGCGCGGCGACGACGCCGCGGCCGGCGGCCTCGTCGCCCTCGCTGCCCAGCTCGAGCCGCTGCTACGCCTCGTGCACGAACCGGTCGGCGCCGCTTTGGCCACGCTGGTGCGACCGCTGCATCCGTTCGCGTCGCCGATCTTCCGACTCTTCGCCGCCGTCTCGCCGCCGGCCGATCGCGCCGTCTTCCGCCAGCCGGAGATCCAGGCGATGTTCCTCGACGACCTGCTACGCGCGAGCCGCCGCAACCTGCGCGCGCCGATCTACGACCTGCTGCTGTTCAGCCGTCCGTGGGGTTTCGCTCTCGGCGACATCGCGGTTCCCGTCCGCTTCTGGCACGGCGATGCCGACCACATGGTCCCCCTCGCCCACGGCCACTGGCAGGCGTCGCGCATCCCGGCGGCGGAGATCCGCGTACGACCGGGCGAGAGCCACCTCGGCGGCCTCGCCGCCGCCGCCGAAGTGCTCGAGACCCTGCTCGCGCTCTGGGAGAAGTGACGGCGCGGCCTTCCCAGATCCGGGTCGCCCGACGGCTGCACCACACGGCCGCCCAGAAGTCGGGTCTTGGCAGGAATCTTGTTTCCTCCCACGGTACGGCCGAACGGCCGCGGAGGTGATCCCATGCTCTCGATCGAGACGATCCTGTGTCCCATCGATTTCTCGGCGGCCACGCGCCAGGAGCTCGAGCTCGCTCTCGAGCTCGCCGAGCGCTTCGCTGCACGGCTGGTCCTGCACCACAACATCCCGACGATGCCCCTCGGGCTCGCCCGGGGATGGGAGTGGAAGGAGTACCACCAAGAAAAGAGCGAGCTAACCAGCGAGGTGACGATGGGCCTCGAACGTCTGCTCGCCGAGATCCCCGCGGAGATCCCCCACGAGGCACGGATCACCTCCGGTCCGCTGATGGCGACGCTCGACGCCATCGTCTCCGCCTTCCGCGTCGACCTCGTCGTCGTCGGCAGCCATGGCTGGAGCACCCCCGATCACGCATCCGTATCCGAGCGCTTGATCGAACGTTGCCCGTGCCCGGTGCTCGCCTCCCAGGAGCAGTCACCGGCCGTCCGCCGCTTCCGCGTGACGCCGCGCAACGCCGACGATCGGGTCGAGGTGCTCGTCGCCAGCGACCTCACCGACTCGTCGAGCGGCGCGCTGCACTACGCCTTCGACCTCGCGCGGCGCTTCCCCGTCCATCTCGAGCTCCTGCACGTCGGCTCCGAGGCGCTCACCGATCGCGCCGAGGCGCAACACGACCTCGAGGCGCTCGTGCCCGAGGATCTCCGCGGCCGCGTCGCCGCGCACGTCGAGCTCGGACGCCCGGTCGACGAGATCCTCGCCGCCATCGAGCGCTCCGAGCCCAGCTTCCTGGTGATGGGCGAGCACGCCCGCGGCTTCTTCCGCAACGTCTTCACCGTCGATACCGCGCGGCACATCCTGCACCGCGCCCAGGTTCCCGTCTGGTTCGTCCCCGCCGACTACCGGTCGGCTTGAGGCGGCACCGCATCGCTTGCCTCGGCGCAGCCCGCACCGTTAGATGCGAGGCATGCGCATCGCCTTCATCATCGACCCGATCGAGCGGTTGCAGCCGCATCACGACACTTCGTTCGCGTTGATGCTGGAAGCGCAGCGCCGCGGCCACGAGGTCTACGACCTGCGCCTGCATGGGCTGTTCGCGCGCCATCACGAGGCCTGGGCCGTCGGCCGCCGCGTCGAGGTGATGCGCCCGGAATACCCCGGCGCGCCGCACTTTCGGGCCTTCGAAGAACGCTGCGAGCCGCTCCACTGGTTCGATGCCGTGCTCATGCGCAAGGACCCGCCCTTCGATCGCGAGTACCTCTACGCCACGCTGCTGCTGAGCCTCGTCGATCCCGCCTCGACCTTCGTCATGAACGACCCGCGCGGCCTACGCGACGCCAACGAGAAGCTGTACTCACTGCACTTCCCCGACCTCATCCCGCCGACCATCGTCACCAGCGAAGCGCAACGCCTCAAAGACTTCCTCGTCGAGGTCGCCGGCGACATCGTCATCAAGCCGCTCGACGGCTTCGGCGGGATCGGCATCTTTCACGTGCACGCCGCCGACCGAAACCTCAACGCGATCTTCGAGACCGCGACGCAGCACGGCCAGCGCATGACGATGGCTCAGCGCTACCTCCCCGAAGTGCGCCAGGGCGACAAGCGCATCATCCTGCTCGACGGCAAACCCCTCGGCGCGCTCTTGCGCGTCGCGCGCGACGACGAGACGCGCAGCAACATGGCCGTCGGCGGTAGCGGACTGAAGGGCGAGCTCACCGCGCGCGACCGCGAGATATGCGCACAGGTCGCACCGCGGCTCGCCGCGGACGGCCTCCACTTCGTCGGCCTCGACGTCATCGGCGGCTTCCTGACCGAGGTCAACGTCACCAGCCCCACCGGCATCCAGGAGATCGATCTGCACGACGGCGTCGCCCTCGAGTCCGACGTCCTC
Organism: uncultured bacterium; assembly: GCA_937975525.1. Classification (GTDB taxonomy): domain Bacteria; phylum Desulfobacterota; class Binatia; order HRBIN30; family HRBIN30; genus CALJUJ01. The sequence continues at coordinate 4,673 of CALJUJ010000048.1, read as the reverse complement.
GCCTTCATCGAGGCCCGGGTCGCTGGCTGAGGCGGGCCACGTACACCGCATGGCGGTAGCCGCCGCGTCCAGGACGCGCACGCTCGACGCCGAAACCGAGACGCCGCAGACGCGCGGCGAACGGCGGGCACTCGTGCTCGGCCCACACCGCGAGGACGCCGCCCGGCCGCAGCGCGGCCCGCGCCGCACGCAACGCACGCGCACCGTAGAAGGGATGCGCTTGCGCATCGTCGCCGGCCGCGGGTCCCTCGTACAAGTCGAGCAGGATGGCGTCGTAGGAGCCGCCCGCCGCAGCTGCGGTCGCGATCGTGCCGGCCACGTCCTCGATGCGCACGTCGACCCGCGGATCGGCGACCGCGTGGCCGCTCACCTCGGCCAACTCGCCGGCACACCAGTCGCCTACCGCCGCGGTGATCTCGGCGACCACGATGCGCGCAGCCGGCGGCAGCACATCGAGCGCGGCGCGCAACGTGAATCCCATGCCGAGACCGCCGATCAGCACCGTCGGGGCCTTGCGTCCGGCGAGCGCCGCACAGGCGAGATCGGCGAGCGCCACTTCCGAGCGGTGCGCCCGGCTGCTCATGAGCACCCTGCCGTCGATCGTCAGCAGCCAATCGTCGGCGGCGCGGCGCCGCAGCTCGAGCACGCCGTCCGCCGTCTTGGCCCGGTCGACGGTGATCCACGGTAGCGCCATCGGCGCGACACTGCCGCCCCTGGCGCTGCGGCGCAATCCCATCCTCTTCGCGCCTTGCAAGCCTGCCGCCGGACGGCATGATGGCGACGTGATTCGCCGCACCGCCATCGTCCTCGTGGCCGCACTCCCGCTCGCCGCCTGTACACCCGTCGCTCGCTCCGCGCCGAACCAGCCGGCGGCGAGCGTAGCTTCGCCGTGTGTGCCTGTCGGCCGCTGGGTCGACCCAGAGCTGCGGGCGCCGGTGACGACCCGCGCGTTGGTGCCACGCCTCGCCGACGCGCGCGTCGGGCGCCTCGGCTAAGCGCACGACCGCGTCTAGCACCATGCGTTGCAGCTGCACACGTTGGCGGCGCTGGTCGCCGCGCGCGACGACGTCGTCGTCGCCTTCGAGATGCTGCCGCGCCGGGCGCAGTCGTCGCTCGACCAGTGGGTCGCCGGCGAGCTCGACGAGCGAGCGTTCCTCGAGGCCGTCGACTGGCCATCGGTATGGGGGATGCCCGCCGATCTCTACCTACCGCTGTTTCGCTTCGTCCGCCTGCACCGGCTGCCGGCCGCGGCGATCAATGTCGATCGCTCGCTGGTCACCCGCGTCGGCGACGTCGGCTGGGCGGCGCTCACCGCGGACGAACGCAGCGGGCTCGCCGATCCCGCGCCCGCGCCGGCACCCTATCGCGCGTGGCTCGCGGAGGTCTTCGGCGACCACACCGACGAAGACCAGCCGATCGACGTCACCGCGCTCGATCGCTTCGTCGACGCCCAGCTCGTGTGGGACCGCGCCTTCGCCGAAGGAATCGTCGCCGCCCTCGAACGCCATCCCGACGCCGTCGTCGCCGCCATCGTCGGCGGCGGGCACGTGCAGCACGGCTGGGGCATCGAGCACCAACTCGCCGACCTCGGCATCGACGACGTGCTGGCGCTGCTGCCGTGGGACGCCGGGGCCGATTGCAACAAGCTCGTCGCCGGCATCGCCGACGCCGTCTTCGGGGTGGAGCCGACCGGGGCGACCGCCGCCGATCCACCGCGGCTGGGAATTCTCATCGTTGCCGACGAGCGCGGCGTCCGGGCGGCGCACGTGAGCACCGGCGGCATCGCTGCGGCCGCGGGCGTCGAGGACGGCGACGTCATCCTCGAAGCCGCCGGCGTGGCGATCGAGTCGCCCGCGGACCTGCAGGAGATCGTCGCCCGGCAGGCTCCCGGCACGTGGCTGCCGCTGCGCATCGCCCGCGGCGAACGCGAGTTCGAGAAGATCGCCCGCTTCCCGCCGCGCTGAGCGGGAGTACCCCGAGAGCATGAGCGAGCGTTGGCGTGCAGCGCGCAAGGTCGCCGACATCGACTGGCCGTCGTGGCAGGCGTGCGACCCGGCGACGCTGGTCTTCGTACGCGAAGGCGGCCGCCTGCTGCTGATCCACAAGAAGCGCGGCCTCGGCGCCGGCAAGATCAACGCACCTGGCGGACGCATCGAGGCGGGCGAAACGGCCCTCGCCTGCGGCGTACGCGAGGTCGAGGAGGAGCTCGGGGTGACGCCCACGGGACTCGTCCACGCCGGCGAGAATCGATTCCAGTTCGTCGACGGCTACTCGATCCACGTGCAGATCTTCACCGCGACCGGCCGCGTCGGCGAGCCACGTGAAACCGACGAGGCCATCCCCTTGTGGGTCGCCGAAGACGCCATCCCCTACGACCGCATGTGGGCCGATGACCGGCTCTGGGTACCCCACCTGCTCGCCGGCCGCCGCTTTCGCGGCTGCTTCGTCTTCGCCGGCGACGACATGCTCGACGCCCAACTCGAGCTCGACACGACGACGTGATCCGCGCACGCCGTGCCGGTCACGGCGCGGCGCCGCTCACCGCTGCGGATTGCTCTTGGCGTATCGGTAGGCCTGCCAGGCGGACAGCAGGTGAAAGGGCCAACCGAACAGGCCCGCGGTGCCGATCCAGAAACCGGGCGTGATGATCAACCAGAAGATCGCCCACAGGATGCGGCCGTTGTAGATCTGCCCGAAGCCGGGAACGACCAGGCTCAGGATCGCTGCGATGCCGGGGTCGCGCATGGCGCCTCCTCCGTGGTTGTGGTCAGGCCGCGGTGCTCGCGACGCGCCGCTCCGAATCGTAGAACAAGAAGAACGCAACCATCGCCGCAGCGTTCAAGAGGTGCCAGATCGCGTGCCCCTGCAGCAGCGAGTGCGGATCGCACAACGGGCCGCCCGTGCGGCTCGGCAGCCAGATCGAGAACGCGATCAGGAACAGCGCCACCCCGCCGAGTAGAAAGCGGCGATCGGCGGTGAGGTCGGGGCGCCGGAAGAAGATCCATGCCTCGCTGATCGCGTACAGAACGACGAGCACGCCGAAAATTGGGGTGCCGCCGCCGACGCCGGAGACGCCGAGATACAGCGCCGTCACCACCGCGAGCACGAGCAGATACGTCACCTTGAACCGAACGTCGTCGAGCTCGAGGGCGCGCGTCAGCCCGTAGACCAGCGCGAACACCGCCCAGAAGAACATCGACATGAGGTCGATCATGCCCCCCCACGTCGTCGTCGACGCGTGCAGCGCCATGCTCCCCGGGCCGACGAACGCGGCAACCGTCGCGTACAACGTCGGGTAGAAGATGCGGTTGCGAAAACGGTTGGTCTCCACCCGGTCGCCGCCGCGCGCGAAGTGCTGCCAGGCGGCGAAGCCGACCCACAGCCCCGCGAACGTGAAGCCGAGGTTGGACCAACTGTTCGCCGGCTGCTTGATGATCCCGGACGACGACGCTTCGCAGAACATCATCCCCGACGAACCCACCTCGCCGGGCCAGCCGGCGAGGCCGACCGCCGCCAGCAGTAGGTACGAGACGCCGGCGATGACCGCCGGCACGGTGATGCAATGATGCGGTCGAAGCTGCATGGCCGCCTTCCTCACTCCGCGTCGCGGTGCACCGTCTCCGGCGAAAACGCCGGCAGACACACCGCCACGTACTCGGCGCCACCCGCTTCGGGCGTGCTGTAGCGCACCCATTCACCCGGGTCGCAAACGACCGCTTCGCCCGCATGCACGTCGATGACGCCCCCCTCGTGTTCGACCCGTAGCAGACCACGCAACACCACCGTCACCTCTTCGAACGCCGGGCGCTGCCCCGGTTCGACCCAACCCTCGGGCGAGGTCATCTTGGCGACGCTCACGCTCGCATGGCCGCTGTTGACCCGGCCCACGTATTCTTCGATGCGCTTCGGCTTGGTGCCCGCCGCCGCAACGACGGTGGGGCCTTCGATCCATCTCGGCATGCGCGCCAGCTAGCCAGAAACGCCACGCTTTGGAAACCACGCCCGCGCCGGCGAGCCCCTTCAGCCCGATCGCCGTGGAAGCGCGAGTTGCACCGCGACAAACAGCCCGATGCACACGAAGCAGAACAGGTGCTCGCGGCAGATCGCGCGTGCGAGCTCGCTCTGCACGTCGAGAGAGTCGACGCGGGCGCCGAGACGGGCGGCGTTGGGAAGAACGCGCACGAGCGCGAGCGCGATGGGCATCGACGCGAGCAAGGCCAATGCCGCCGACCAGGCGGGCGGCCATGCCCGCGCGAGACATTGCACCACGACGGCGGCGATCGTGACCAACATGACCAGCGCCACCAACGCACCCATCGGCCACGAGTCGGTGGTCACCCGCCGGTAGTAGTGCGCCATCGACTCGAGCGTCGCCTCGGCGAGCAATCCGCCGCCCTGCCCCAGCACCTGGACGTCGAACATCAGGTCGAACCAAAGTACCGCCCACAGGAACCCGCCACCCGCCAACGCCACGGAGCGTGCCTGCTGCGCACGATCAGTCGTCATCGCCCCGCCCCTCCACGATTGCGCTGCGCACGCCTCTCCATGCTACGAATCCGCGCATGAACGCCCGCCGGCTGTCGATGCTCCGTTGCTGCGCCGCCATGGTCCTCGCCCCCGCATGCGCGGCGAACGTGCCCTACTACCAATTCACGCACAATCCCCCGGAGCGC
>CALJUJ010000047.1 GCA_937975525.1 uncultured bacterium | reverse complement strand
CCGTGTCGCGGAAAAACTGGGTCAGCGCCTTGTTGAGCATCGGGCCGCGCCAGATCACCGGGGTGCCGGGCTCGACGAAGCTGCCGAAGGACAGCACCCGAAGCCCGTGCTTCTCGTGCGGCAGGATGCGCTTGTCGGCCGTGCCCTCCGGGTGGCCGCTGAGTCCGAGCATCACCGGGATGCTCGGGCCGTAGATGTCGCAATCGAGCAACCCGACGCGGGCGCCGCCGGCACGTAGGGCCAGGGCCAGATTGGCGGCGACCGTCGATTTTCCGACCCCGCCCTTGCCACTGGCGACGGCGATGATGTCGCGTACGCCCGGAATCGCCACCGGTCCCCCGCTTTGGGCTCGCCGCTGGGCTTCGGCCTCGGTCACGACGACCTCGACGTTGCCGACGCCTTCGAGCGAACCGACCACGGCTACGACCTGCGCCCGAATCTGAGACACCACGTCCTCGCGGGCGGTGGTCGGTGCCAGGAGCACGGTTACGCCCTGGGAACCGATCTCGATGTCGCGCACCATGCCGAAAGACACGATGTCTCGGCTGAGGCCGGGGTACTTGATGCGTTTGAGCTCTTCGAGGATCTCCTGCGGTTTCGGCATGCGGCTCTCCCGTGGTCGAACGGAGAAGCTATCGAGATTCGATCCTCGATGCGAGTCGCGCTCGGGGCAGCGTCGCGTTTCGACGATGGGAGAACGCGAAGCCGTCGCGGTCGCGGGCCCGCGGCGCCTGCGCTAGGTCCGTTGCAATGCAATCCAACGACATCGCGACGGGCACGGGAAGCGTCGCCGCCGTGGCCGCTGGCAGCGCCCACGGTGTGGACAAACCGTGTCGCGCGGAGATTCTGCTGCTCCCCGGCCTCGGGGTGTCGGGCGACGCCCACTTCGGTGCCACGGTCCAACATCGCTCGCGTGTCGCCCGGGATCCGGCGCAGCCGAACCTGCGCCAGGTTCACCTGCTGCACGCCGAGCTGTTCGAGGAGCTCGAAGCCGGGGGCATCGTCGTCGGTCCGGGACGGATGGGGGAAAACGTCACGACGCGCGGCATCGACCTGCTCGGGCTGCCGACGGGATCTCGGTTGCATCTCGGCGCCGAGGCGGTGGTCGAGATCACCGGGCTGCGCAACCCGTGTCACCAGCTCGACGAGATCGCCCCCGGCTTGCTGCGGTCGGTGCTGGATCGCGACGCCAGCGGGGCGCTGGTTCGCAAAGCGGGCGTGATGGCCGTGGTTCTCGCCGGCGGTACGGTCCGCCCGGGCGACTCCGTGCGCGTGCAACCGCTGCTGCCGCCGCACGCGCCGTTGCAGCCGGTTTGAGCGTGCCGCGCCCGCCGGCCGTCCCGCGTCTCAGTCGGTCAGCTCGGCGATGGTGACCCCGCTTCCCCCTTCGCCGTCGCCTCCGGGACGGAACGTCGAGCAGTAGGGAGACGTTTCCAAATAGTCGCTGACGGCGCGGCGAAGGGCCCCGCTGCCGAGTCCGTGAATGATGCGAACGGAATGGACGCCATCGCGCAGGGCGCGGTCGAGGAACGGCTCGAGCCTGGCCAGCGCTTCCCTGACCCGCATGCCCAGCAGGCTGAGCTCCATGCTGGCGCCGTCCTCCGGGCGCTCGACGCGCACCTGCACGCCGGACAGGCGATCGCGATCCGCCGCGCGGCTGCCGATGCGGCGGAGGCCTTCGGCGGGAACTTCGAAACGCATGGTGCCGCGCTGCACCCACGCCCGCTTGCCCTCGCGCGACACGAGCTCGCCCCGCAACTGGGTTCCGACGACCTCGACGTCGTCGCCGACGTCGACGGGGCCGCTGCGGGCCTCCGCGGACGGCAACGACTCGGATCGGCTCTCGATGTCGCGTGCGGCGCGATGGGTGAACTCGTCGAGATGCCGGCGGCGGGCATCGCCGCGTTCCAGGTTGCGCAGGAGCGCCTTACCTTCGTCACGCAGGCCGCGGACGTAGTCACGGGCGGCGCGCAGCTCGTCCTGCCAGTGCCGCTCGCGTTTGCGACGCAGCTCCTCGAGCAGTCGATTCGCCTCCTCCTGGCGAGCGCGCGTCGTGTTCAGCTCGGCTTCGGCGAGAGCGAGCTTCTCTTCGTAGCGGCGACGGCTCGCCTCGAGCTCGCGCATCGCTGCTGCGAACGCGAGTGCCTCGCCGGATCGTGCTCGTGCCGCTGCGGCGAGGATGCGTTGCGGCAGCCCGAGCCGTCGCGCGATCGGTACTGCCAGGCTCTCGCCGACGGAGTGATAGACGAGCCGGTACGAGGCCTCCATGCGCTCGGAGTCGAACGCGACCGCGGCGGTCACGAAGCGATCGTGGCCGAGCGCGTGCGCCTTGATCGAAGCGTAGTGGGTGGTCACCGCGACGCGCGCGCCGACCGCTTGCAGCTCGCTGAGGATGCCGATGCCGAGCGCTGCGCCTTCTTCCGGGTCGGTGCCGACTCCGGGCTCGTCGAGCAGAACCAGGGCCGGCTCTTCGTGCCGTTCGAGGATCTGCTTGATGTTGGCGAGGTGGCCCGAGAACGTCGACAAGTCACGCTCGATGCTCTGCTCGTCGCCGACGTCGGCGAACACGGCCCGGAAACACGGCAGCCGGCTACCTTCCGCTGCCGGGATCGGGATTCCCGCCTGCGCCATCAGCGCGAGCAGCCCCACGGTCTTCAACGCCACCGTCTTGCCGCCGGTGTTCGGGCCGGTGATCACGAGAACCTGCTTGTCGCGCGGCAGCAGCAGGTCGACCGGGACGACCGGTCGCTCGCCGAACAGCAGCACGGGATGCCGTGCTTGGACCAGGCGGATCTCGTCGGCGTCGAGGGACGGCTGGGTACACTGGTAGAGACGGGCGAAGCGGGCGCGCGCCTGGAGCGCCTCGACGTCGACGAGCGCGGCGTAGGTCGATTCGAGGGTCGCCGTCTCGCCGCGCAGCATCTCCGTCAGGTCGGCGAGGATCTTGAGAACGATGCGCTCCTCCTCGCGCGCGGCGATCAGCAACTGGTTGTTCCATTCGATGGCGAAGGGCGGCTCGATGAACGTCGTCTCGCCCGAAACCGAACGGTCTTGCACCTGCCCCTCGAACTGCGGGGCCGACGCGGTTCGGACCGGCAGAACGTAGCGATCATTGCGCAGCGTGACGAACTTGTCGCTCAGGACGTCGGCGACTTCGGGACGCTCCAACATCGCCTCGAGACGACGGGCGAGTCGCGCCCGCACGCGCCGCAGGGTCTGCCGCACCTCGCTGAGCTCGTCGCTCGCCTCGTCGGTGACGTTGCCCCCGGGGTCGAGCCAACGCGCCCGGGTCGCCCGCAGCTCTTCCGAGGGATGAATGCGCTCGCCAGATACGCCCGCGCGCGCCGTGCCGCGTCGAGCACCGTCAGCACGCCGACCAGCGTCGGTCCGTCGAGGACGAAACCCGGGTGCGCGGCCTGGTGCAGGGCGGCGCGCACGTCGGGGAAATCGCCGAGGGCGACGTCGCCGTGTTTCTCGGTGAGGCGGAAGAGCTGCCAGGCGAGGTCGAGCGCCGTGCTGGCGACCTCGAGGCTCGGGCTGGGAGTCAGTCGCAGGCAGGCTTGCCTGCCGCCGGGAGACTGGGCGAGCTCGCTGAGCCGTTGGCGGACCTGGCCGAACTTGAGCGCGCTGAGGTCGCGTTCGCGCACGGGATCAGCGGCGCTGGCGCCGATGGCCAGCGCGCCGCGCGCGCGCTGCAGCGAGCGACTCGACGTTCGCCGGAAGCTCGCCGTCTTCGGCAGGCAGGGTCTCGTGCGGCTTGGCGCTCCGGGCAGATACGGCGCGGCCGCGGTTGCGGAGGATCACCGCCGCCTCGGTCGCGGTGATCTCGCGTCCGAACAAGCAGCATTCGCGATCGTCGTCGCGATAGTGATTCGCCCAATCGGCGAACTCCTCCGGTGTCGGCTCGCGGCCCAGGTCGGCGACGAGCCGACGGATGACGAAGCCGATCATCATCTTCGGCAGCGGAGTCGATTCGGGCATCGTCGCGCCGCCGTCAGGCTGCTCGTTCTTCGATGATGCGGTCGAGCTCGTCGCGCAGGCGGGGCAGCACCTCCTCGTACGAGTAGCTGCCGACCTTCACGTCCTTGCGCTTCAGGTTCACGGTCGACGGACCGCACCACAGGCCGAGGTCGGCGTCGTCGGTCTCTCCCGGGCCGTTCACCCTGCATCCCATCACGGCGATCGTGATCCGATGTTTCGCGGCGTAGGCGGTGAGCTCGCGCACGTTGGCGGCGAGGTCCACGAAAGCTTCGTTCTCGACGCGGGAACAGCTCGGGCAGGAGATGATGTTGAGGCCCTTGCCGAAGTCGGGCACCGAGATGAAGCGGCCGGCTTCGACGTCGGCGAGAATCTGGTGGCCCACCTCCACTTCCTCGTGCTTGCGATCGTTCGGAAGCGTCAGCGACACGCGAATGGTGTCGCCGATGCCCTGCGCGAGAAGCTTCTCGAAGGCCAGGCGTGTCTTGATGATGCCGTCGGGGGGCATGCCGGCCTCGGTCACGCCGAGGTGCAGGGGAACCTGCGGTCGCGCCTCCGCGAACCGCGTGTTGGCGGCGACGACCTTCGTCGGGTCGGAGTCCTTCAGCGACACGACGAAGCGCTCGAAGCCGAGTTGCTCCATGAGGTCGCAGTGGTGGGCGGCGGATTGGACGATCGCCTCGAGCTGGTTGCCGGGATGGCGTTCGAGGAACTCGGGAGCCACCGAGCCGCAATTCACGCCGATGCGCACGGCGCAGTCGGAATCGCGGGCGCATGCGGCGATCCAGGCGACCTTGTCGGCGATCGACTTGTCGCGTTCGACATGGTGCAGGTGGCCGGGGTTGTAGCGGATCTTGTCGACGTGCGGCCCCACCTTGGCGGCGAGGCGGTAGTTCTCTTGGAGGTCGACCGCGAGCGTCGCATCGGTCTGCCGGCGAATCTCGGCGAGGGCTTCGACTTCCTTGTCGTTGTCGACGGCGATGCGGATGACCGCCGCCCCGGCGCGTTGGAGCTGTGCGATCTGTGCCACCGTTGCGTCGATGTCACGCGTCTTGGTGGCGCACATGGACTGCACGGCGACGGGGGCGCCGGCGCCAACTTGAATGTTGCCGATGCGCACGGCGCGCGTGGGCCTTCGTTGGGTGCTCATGACTCGGGCTTCTCTTGCGTCGACGCTAACCGATGGCGATGGTCGACTCAAGGTTGGCCGCGCCCATGGGTGGCCTTCGTGCGATCGCGGGCCTTCACCGTCCCCGGGGTCGACGGCGCGGGGATCGATGGAAGTCCCGGGCGCCCGGCGTTTCGTGGTTTGACACCCACCGGATGCGGGCTATGATTCCGTCGCTCTCCGAACGTCCGAAGTCGGGCTGGTGGGATGCGTGCCGCGCGGGCGGCGTGCGTGGCGGTGCAGGCGGCTGGTGAGGTTGAATTCGTGCCCGAAACCCAACGTAGCGGTGTCCTCCGCATCATCCCGCTCGGCGGCCTCGGCGAGATCGGGCTGAACTGCCTGATCGTCCAGTTCGAGGAGCACGCCTTCGCGATCGACTGCGGTCTCATGTTTCCCGAGCAACACATGCTCGGCATCGACCGGGTCATTCCCGACCCGACCTTCCTCAAGAACTTCGCCGGCGAGTTCCACGGGTACGTGGTGACGCACGGCCACGAGGACCACATCGGCGCGCTGCCCTACCTGCTGCGCGAACGCGATGCGCCCGTGTACGCCCCGCCGATGGCAGCGGGGCTGATCACCGAGCGCCTGCGCGAGCACGGCCTGTTGAGCGATACCGACTTGCACGTCACGCGGCCGCGTCGGTCGTGGGAAATGGGCCCGTTCACGATCGAGCCGGTGCACATGACGCACTCGATCGTCGACGCTTGCGGCCTGATCGTGCGGACTCCGATCGGCACGATCGTGCACAGCGGCGACTTCAAGCTCGACGAAACCCCGATCGACGGTTCGCCTTCCGACTTGCAGCGCCTCGCCGAGATCGGCGACGAGGGTGTCCTGCTGCTCCTGTCGGACTCGACGAACGTCGAGCGCATCGGCCGCACGCCGTCCGAGCGTACGGTGCGCGACGGCCTCGACGCCGTCTTCACCGAATCGCCCGGCCGCGTGTTCTTCTCGACCTTCTCTTCGCACGTCCACCGCATCCGTCAGGTCGTCGAGCTGTCGCAGCGTTACGAGCGCCGTATCGCCGTCGTCGGGCGCAGCCTGAACAACAGCATCCGCATCGCCACCCAGCTCGGCTACCTCGAATACCCGCCTTCGCTGTTCGTCGACTTCACCGAAGCGGCGCGCATGGAGCGCAACCGCGTGACGATGCTCATCACCGGTAGTCAGGGTGAGCCGTTGTCGGCCCTGATCCGGATCGCCGAGGGCGACCATCCGCACGTCAAGATGGAGCCGGATGATTCGGTGATCCTGTCGGCGCGCGTCATCCCGGGGAACGAGAAGACGATCGCCAACATGATCAACCACATCTACCGGCGCGGAGCGCGGCCGTATCATGGTGGCAACTCGGCCCACGTGCACACCTCCGGGCACGCGAGCCGCGGCGAGCTGGCCGTGCTCATGCAGACGGTACGACCGCGCTATTTCCTGCCCGTGCACGGTGAGTACCGCCACCTCGCGCAACACCAGGCCCTGGCCCAGGAGGTGGGGATCGCCGAGGAAGCTACCTTCCTACTCGAGGATGGCGACGTTCTGGAGCTCGCCGCGGACGGCGCACGGCGCGTCGAGCCGGTGACGAGCGGCCGCGTCTTCGTCGACGGCAAGGGCGTCGGTGACGTCGAGCGCGTCGTCCTTCGCGATCGCAAGCACCTCTCCTCCGACGGTCTCGTCCTCGCGGTTCTCGCCATCGACCAACACAGCGGCGAGATCATTTCGGGTCCCGACCTGCTGTCGCGCGGCCTGATGCTCGAGGAGCAGGGGCAAGCCTTCCTCGACGAGGCGACCACGGTGGTGCGCGCGCGCCTGGCGCAGATGTCCATCGAGTCGCGTACCGATTCGCTCGAAGTGAAGGAGGAGGTGCGCAAGGCACTGAAGCGGTTCTTCGCGAAGTCGCTGGATCGCCGTCCGGTGATCGTGCCGTTCGTGATGGAGATGTGATGGCAGGCTCCGACGCCGCAACCAAGCCGACCGATGCACCGACCGAGCGGGCGCAGCTCGGCCACGAGATCGCCGGTCTCGCCGTGATCGGCGTGGCGGTCTTCCTGCTCGCCAGCCTGGTGTCGTTCCACGTCGGCAGCAGCGGCAACGTCGGCGGGCCGATCGGCGAAACGATCGCCTATTACTCCCTGCAAACTCTCGGGTACTCCTTCTACCTCGTCCCCCTGTTCGTGGCGGCGCTCGGCTGGTCGTGGATGCGCAGCGGCGCGCACGATCTCGATCTGCAGCGCACCTCGGGCGTGGCCACGTTCCTTGCCGGCTCGTCGATCCTCCTCGGCCTGTTCGGCGACGCGGGCGACGGCGTCACCGCGGGTGGATGGTTCGGTGGCTTTTTGGCGACGATCGCGCGCGACACGGCGGGGGCGCTCGGCGCCTACCTCGCCGCCGGCATGTTGTGTCTGCTGTCGCTGATGTTGTTCACCGGCTCGTCGCTCGGCACGGCGCTGGCCCAGGCCAACGCCGCTCTCCGCCAGGCCGCAGCCCGGGCGCGAGCCCGGCGCGAACGGAGCGTCCAGCGCCGCATCCACGACGAGCTCGTCGTCAATCGGCGGCGCACCGCCGTCGCTGCCGACGACGCGCCGCCGATCCTCCTCGACAACGTCGTCGGCTCCCCGTCGCGCTCGCGCACGCCGGCGTCGCTACCTCTCGCTCTCGACGGCGACTACCAGGTCCCGGGCCCGGAGCTCCTGGACGAACCCGGAGCCGACGAGGGGCACGTGGACGAGGAGGCGTTGCGCCGGAGCGCCGACATCCTCGAGGCCAAGCTCAAGAACTTCGGCATCGACGGCAAAGTGGTCGCCGTGCGCCCGGGGCCGGTGATCACCACCTACGAGATCGAGCCAGCTCCGGGCGTCAAGGTGAACCGCATCGTCACCCTCCAGGACGACCTCACCATGGCCCTGCGCGCGCTGGGCGTCCGCATTCTCGCGCCGGTGCCCGGCAAGGCGGTCGTCGGCATCGAGGTCGCCAACACGAATCGCGAGACGGTGATGTTGCGCCACATCGTCGACAGCGACGAGTTCGCCGATTCCGGATCGCCGCTGACGCTGGCACTGGGGAAGGACAGCGTCGGCCATCCCGTCGCCGCCGACCTCGCGAAGATGCCGCACCTGCTGCTCGCCGGCGCCACCGGCACCGGCAAGTCGGTGTCGCTCAACGCGATGATCATGAGCATCTTGATGAAGGCGTCGCCGCAAGACGTGCGCTTCGTCATGATCGACCTCAAGATGCTCGAGCTGTCGATGTACGAGGAGCTGCCGCACCTGCTCGTGCCCGTCGTCACCGATCCGAAGAAGGCCGTCATCGTGCTGAAGAACCTCGTCGAGCAGATGGACGACCGCTACCGGACGCTGAAGGGGCAGCGGGTGCGCAACATCGACGGCTACAATCGGCTGATCGACAGCGGCGAGATCGACGACGGCGTGCTCGAGCTCACGGAGGTGGTCGGGGAAGAGGGCTTCGAGGAGGAAGCCGAGCCGCCGCAGCGGATGCCGCGCATCGTCATCATCATCGACGAGCTCGCCGACCTCATGATGACCACCGGCCGCCAGGCCGAGGAGCCGATCACCCGCCTGGCGCAGAAGGCCCGCGCTTGTGGCATGCACCTGATTCTCGCCACCCAGCGCCCTTCGGTCGACGTCATCACCGGGCTCATCAAGGCGAACTTTCCCGCCCGCGTCTCGTTTCAGGTGACCTCGCGGGTCGATTCGCGCACCATCCTCGACCAGATCGGCGCCGAGCGCCTGCTCGGCCAGGGCGACATGCTGTTTCTGCCCCCGGGCACCGCGCGTGTGCGGCGCCTGCACGGCGCCTACGTGTCGGAAGACGAGATCCGGCGGGTGACGGGGTTCGCGAAGCAGCAGGGGCGCCCGCAGTACGACCTAGAGCTGCTCGAAGGACCGGAGGAGGACGAGGGCAACGTCGGACTCGACGAGGAGTACGAGGACGACATGTACGATATGGCGGTGCGGGTCGTCACCGAGAGCCGCCAGGCGTCGATCTCCTGGGTGCAACGCAAGCTGCGCGTCGGCTACAATCGCGCCGCGCGCATGGTCGAACGGATGGAACGCGAGGGCGTCGTCAGCGCCAGCGACAACGGGCGGCCGCGCGAGGTGCTCGCACCGCCGCCCCCGGAAGACTGATTCGATAGGAGCCCACCCGATGCGACCCCTTTCTCGCCGCGCCCTCGGCGCATTCGCCGCCGCTGTCGCCTTCGTCGTCGCCGTGCCTGCCGGCGCCGTCGACGTCGATGACGTCGTCCGCCGCGTGCAGGAACGCTACGACGCGACGGAGGACTTCGTCGCCGACGTCACCCAGGAGATGAAGGTCGCAAGCCTCGACAAGAGCATGACCTCGCGCGGCACCGTGGCGTTCAAGAAGCCCGGCCGCATGCGCTGGGAGTTCACCGAGGAGGAGCGCCAGATCATCGTCGCCGACGGCGAGACGCTCTGGTTCTATCGCCCCGAGGAGCAACAGGTCTTCAAGGCCGCCTTCGACCGCGCCTTCCGCTCGACGACGCCGATCTCGTTTCTCACCGGCGTCGGCGAGATCGGCGACGACTTCGTCGTCAGCCTCGACGGCGAGAGCGACGACGGCGAGCTCTACTACTTGAAGATGGTGCCCAAGCGCGCCGACCCGGACGTCGGGCAGCTGCGCCTGTTCGTGGCCCAGGAGAACGGCGACATCCGCGGCGCCGAGGTGCGCGACCCACTGGGCAACGTCAGCACCTTGCGCTTCCGCGACGTGCGCCGCAACGTCGGCCTCGGCGAAGACCAGTTCGTGTTCGAGATACCCGAGGACGTCGACATCATCACCGCGCCCGGGGCGCCCGGCGGCGAGCCCTGAGGCGGCAGGAGGGACCATGCCATCCTTCGACGTCGTATCGACCGTCGACCTGCAGGAAGTGGACAACGCCTTGAATCAGGCGCGCAAGGAAGTCGGCCAACGCTACGATTTCAAGGGCAGCCAGACTGACATCGAAAAGGACGGCTCGACACTTCGCATCATCTCCGACGACGACTACAAGGTCGGCGCGGTGCGCGAGATCCTGCAGTCCAAGTTGGTGCGGCGCGGCGTATCCCTGCTGTCGTTCGACTACGGCAAGGTCGAGCCCGGGCCGGGCGGGCGGGCGAAGCAGACGTGGACGATTCGCGAAGGGATCGACGAGGAAAAGGCGCGCAAGATCACGAAGCTGATCCGCGACAGCAAGCTGAAGGTGCAGGCGCAGATCCAGGGGGATCAGGTTCGCGTGACGGGGAAGAAACGCGACGATCTGCAGGAAGCGATCGCCCTGCTCAAGCAGCAGGACCTCGGCCTACCCCTTCAGTTCATCAACTTCCGCGACTGAGCGTCGCGCTCGGCCCCGAAAACCGCCGCGCTCAAGCCACCTCGCTCGAGGAGCCCGGATCGTCGATTCCGGAGAGCGCCTCCGGGTCGTGAAACAGATTCCACGCGTTGCGATAGGTGGCGTAGCGGCCGCGGTACGGCTTGCCGGCGCCGTGGAGGCTGAACGTCGGTCCGGTGACGGCGTCGGCCGGAATGATGAAGATCTCGTCGTCCATGCGCCGCTGCTTGGCCACGCACAGGAAGACGTCACAATAGCGCCGCTCCCAGCGCCCGTGGCGGTGAAAATTGAAATTCCAGCTCTTGTAGTCGTACTGATACTTGCGCCCGTTGACCGTCACCGTGTGGGCGTAACATCCCGGAAACGCGACGCGAAGCGCGACGCGAATCTTCCCGTTGACGAGCATGTCGTACTTGCGGGAACGCGGAACTTCTTCGACGTCGAAGCCCATCTCGCGCAACCGATCGGCGATCTGGGCACGGGCTACCTGGTGCTTGTGTTGTCGAGTCATGCGGGTGGTCACCTCTCGGGCTTGCGTGCCGAAACACGCAGCCACCACGGTTCCCAACCACCACGCCGCAGACCGCGAACTGAACCACCATCTGGGATCCGAGGCTGTACCGGGGACTATAGCGTCGGCGTAATCGCATTAGCAATGCCTACGCAGAACTTCAGCGCACCTTCTGCGAGGATGCCGCCTGCGCGCTCAGGCCGTGCTCCGCGACGCGACGTCCAGCACCCGTTCCGGAGCGCGCTCGCGCACCACCCGGCGGCGCTGAGCAACCGTCCGCCGGCGCGCGCTCGCGAGCGCCGCGCCGCCGATCCGCAAGATGCGCAAGTCGCCGAACGGCGTGCCCATGCCCGAGTTCACGATCAGCGCCACCGCCAGGTCTTCGTCCGGGTCGGCGAAGGCCCCCGACCCGCCGAAGCCAAAGTGGCCGAAACCGCGCGGTGCGGCGCCGGCCATCGTCAGGACGCCGTGATACCCGAGGCGCCAGCGCATGTCCCAGGGAATCACCGCGCGCGATCGCGTGCGCGGCTGCTCCTGCGTCGCCCGCCGCAGCGTCCGCCGCGACAGCAAGCGCACGCCGTCGAGCTCGCCCCCTGCCGCCAGCGTAGCGTACAGCCGCGCCAGAGACCGCGCCGTGAAGAGCCCGTTGGCGGCGGGGATCGCGGCCTGGAGCGTCGCTCCCGCACTGAAGTCGAACGACGTGATCCCGCGCGGGGCGAGCGCGTCGAGGGCCGCGAGCACCCCGAAATCGAGGCCGATCCGGCGCAGGAACCGCCGCAGCGCCACCGCACCCTCCTCCAGGCGCTCGCCCGGATCGTTGCGCACGTCGGCGACCGGCGCGGTGAGACCCGGGCGGGCCCACAACAACTGCGCCGCCCGCGGCAAGGCCTCGACCGGAGCCCCCACGAACATGCCGTCGAGCCCGAGCGGGAGGGCGATTTCCTCCTGCACCAGCTGCGGAAAGGGCTTGCCCCCGACCCGCCGTGCCAGCTCGCCGACGATGTACCCGAACGTCAGCCCGTGGTAGCCCGTGCGTTGCCCCGGTTCGTGGATCGGCGCCGCCTTCTCGATGGCGGCGACCATGTAGCCCCAGTCGAGCATGCGGTCCGCACGGTCGACCATCTGGCGGATGTGGTACAGGCCGGATTGGTGGGCGAGCACCTGCCGCACGGTGATGCGGTGCTTGCCGGCCTGGGCGAACTCCGGCCAGTGGTCCGCCACCCGATCGTCGTAGTCGATGAGTCCGCGATCGGCGTACACGTGCAGCAGGGTCGACGCGACGCCCTTGGTCGTCGAAAAGCTCGGCGACAGCGTGTCCCGTTGCCAGGGCCGCCCCTTGCGGTCGCGCTCGCCGCCCCAGATGTCCACGACCCGCTCGCCGTGATGGTACACGCACACCGCGGCGCCGCCCGGTAGCTCGCGCAAGATGTTGCGCAACACCGTAGCCACCTCGGCGAAGTCCGGATGCAGGCTGCCGCCGAGACGCGGCTCCTCGGCTCGTCTCCAGGGGCTCAGGGCCAGTTCGGTGAGATCCCGCATGCAGTCGTCCCCTCGCGCAAGTTGCGCTGCCGCCGCCCCCAACTGCACCGGCGTCGCCCTCATAGCCGGAGCGGCTGCGAGGGTAAACCCTGGAGGCCGTTGCATTGACCCCAGCGCTGCGGCACTCCAAGAGGGTCGCGTCCACCCACCAACCGAGGAGAGAACCCATGGCCGAAGTGAGCCGCGAGATCCATCTGCGCCGCCGCCCGCAGGGCATGCCCGTCGCCGACGACTTCGAGCTGATCGAGAAGCCGATCCCGAGCGTCGGCCCCGGCCAGATTCTCATCCGCAACGTGTGGATGACCGTCGATCCCTACATGCGCGGCCGCATGATGGACCGCGAGAGCTACGTGCCACCCTTTCAGCTCGGCGAGGCCCTCGATGGCGGGTCGGTCGGCCAGGTCGTGGCATCCTAGCATCCCGACTACTCCGTCGGCGACTACGTGTGCGGATTCGCGTCGGGCGGTTGGCGCGAGTACCAGGTCTCCGATGGCGCGATGCTGCAGAAGGTCGACCCCGGCCTCGCCCCACTGTCGAGCTACCTCGGCGTGATGGGCATGCCTGGGCTCACGGCCTACACCTCGCTGCTGCGCATCGGTGAACCCAAGGAAGGTGAGACCGTGTTCGTGTCGGCCGCCGCCGGCGCGGTCGGGTCGGTCGTCTGCCAGATCGCCAAGATCAAGGGCTGCCGCGTCGTCGGCTCCGCCGGCTCCGCGGCCAAGGTGGAATGGCTCGAGAAGTCGGCCGGCATCGACGCGGCGATCGACTACAAGGCGTGCGGGAGCCTCGCCGACGAAGTCGCCCGAGCCTGTCCGAACGGGATCGACATCTACTACGAGAACGTCGGCGGCGAACACCTCGAGGTCGCCCTCGACCACATGAACAAGTTCGGCCGCCTCGTGATGTGCGGCATGATCAGCATCTACAACGCCAATCCCGATGCGCCGCCCGCCGGTCCGCGCAACCTGATCAACGTCGTCGGCCGCAGCCTCAAGATGCAGGGCTTCATCGTCTCCGATTTCCTGGACATGGTGCCGGACTTCTTCACCGACATGGGCCAATGGATCGGCGCCGGAAAGATCCGCTGGGAGGAGACCGTGGTCGAAGGCATCGAAAACGCTCCGGCCGCGTTCCTCGGCCTCTTCCACGGCGAGAACCTCGGCAAGATGCTGGTTCGCCTCGGACCCGACGCGTAGCCCGGGGCGCTCACGCCCGCGCCCGCACCTCGATCATCGGAAACAGCATCCCGGCGACGCCGGGCAGCTGGTGCGGCTCGACCGCCTCGACCTGGAAGCCCGCTGCGCGCACCGCCGCAGCCGTGTCGCGGTTGACGTGGCAGCCGTCCATCATCCGCCACCACAGCGGATCGAGCGCGTGTTGAGCGCTACGCACCAGCGGGCTCTCGCTGCGCACGTGCTCGAACAACAGTACCTCGCCGCCGGGCCGCACCACCCGCCGCAGCTCGGCGAGCCCGCGGGCTGCGTCGGGGATCGAGCAGAACACCAGAGTCACGATCCCCGCATCGAAGCTGCCGTCGGAGAAGGGAAGAGCCTGAGCGTCTCCTTCGCACACCTGGATGTCGGCGGCAGCGGCGCTTGCGCGCTCGCAGGCGAGGTCGCGGAACTCGGCGAGTGGCTCGACCGCCATCACTTCGGCGCCGGCGTCGTAGTGCGGAAAGTTGAGGCCCGTGCCGCAGCCGATCTCGACGATCCGGCCACGCAAGCCACCCGCCAGTCGGGCGCGAACCGCACCCACGCCCGCCTTCTCCATGGTCGCAGCCAGCTTCTCGTAGAAGGCGGCCGGTCCGCCGTAGCGGTCCTGCAGCCAGCGCGCGAGCCCGCTCACGGCCGTTCTCTCTCGATCTCCCGCATGCGCGTGTTGTGGATCACCGCCATTCGCGATGCAACGCTCGACCGCCGTGCGCCGAGGCGGTCGGTTTCCGTCGCGGCCGAACGGGCCCCTTCCGCAGGGCGATTCCGGGGTTGCATCCTTCCACGCGGCGGAAGTATCGAAGCAGCGAACCGAGACGCCGACGCGACGCGAGGGTTGCCATGACGATTTCACCATCGATTCGACGCCGGGGCCTGGCATGGGCGATCGCCGGCCTCGTCGCGGCCGCACCCTGGGCCGCCGCGGAAGCCGAGAAGAAGCCGGCGTCGCCGGTGCCGGCCGCGGCAGCGCAGCGTCCGAACATCGCGCTCGTGCTCATCGACACGCTGCGCGCCGATCACCTGCCGTTCTACGGCTACCAGCACCCCACGGCGCGGTTCATGACCGATCTCGCCAAGCGCTCCGTGGTCTTCTCCAACGCGTTCTCGTCTTCGAGCTGGACGGCCCCTTCGACCGCGTCGCTGCTGACCGCCGCGTACTGCCAGGAGCACGGCGTCGTGCGCGGCTTCTTCGCGCAGCGCAAGCTGATGAAGCAGATCGAGAAGGAAGGGAAGGCCGAGCTCGAGCTGAACGCCATCGACGCGTCGATGGCGACGCTGCCCGAGGTCCTCCGCGATGCCGGCTACAAGACCTTTGGCGCGGCGGCCAACTTCAACATCGGTGAAGAGATGGGCTTCGCTCGTGGTTTCGACCGCTTCAAGCGCATCGTCGAGCGCAGCGCGGCCGTCGACGCGAAGTCGGTCACCGGCGAGGACGACGACGACTCGGCCGAGCGGATCCAGGAGGTCATCCGGGGTTGGAAGAATGAGATCGAGGCCGCCGACCCCTTCTTTCTCTACCTGCACTTCAATGACCCCCACGGGCCCTACCGCCGTCACGATCGCTGGTATCGCGATCCCGCCGCCGAGAACGCGCCGCCAGTTCCCAAGGGCGGCAAGGCAGTGCTGCGCTACGATAGCGAGATCGGCTACGTCGACGACGTCCTGGCGCAGATCTTCGAGGAGTTCCGCCTCGGCGAGAATACGATCGTCATCATCGTTTCGGACCACGGCCAGGCCTTCGGCGATCACGGCAAGCGCGGTCACGGGCCGAACACGGGTCTGATGGGCGTCGTCAATCGCGTGTTGATGCTCGTCCACGCACCCGCACACGGCGTCGGCTCGGCCGTCGTCGCGGATCCCGTCAGCCTCGTCGACGTGGCGCCGACCCTCCTCGAAATGATCGGTCACGCCGGCCTGCCGGGTGATCGCCCCGGGCGCTCGCTCGTCCCGTTCCTGCGCTCCGACGCTCCCGACCGGGAGCAGCGCCTCGTCACGCTGCGCGAACGGCCGCTGTACGCGCATGTCGTCGATAAGGGGCGTGCAGGGCGCCCCGAAGGCACGCGTGCCGTGATGCACGACGGTTGGAAGCTGGTCGACACGCGCTTGGGGCCGGAGCTGTACCACATCGCCGAAGACCCCAAGGAGAATGAGGAGCTGTCCGCGGCGCAACCGCAACAGCTCGCCCGGCTCCAGGCTCTGCTCGCGACGCATCACCCGCCGAGCGAAGTACGGGCAAAGCCACCGGCACCCAAGGTCGAGCTCGACGCCGCGGACCTCGAGAAGCTGCGCATGCTCGGCTACACGGAAGATTGACGCGCCGACGCGCCTCAACCTTCCGGCCGTTGCCGCCACACGCCCCCGCCGTGGCCCTCGGTCCGCACATGGCGGTCGCCGGCCTGCCTCTGGTAAGGCAGGCACGTGGTCACCTCCGAAGCGCTGGACTCCGCCCATTTCGACGACGCCGCGCCATTGGTGCGCATCGCCCACGTCGACAGCGAGCACGACTTCGCCGGCGGCGAGGTGCAGGTCCTGCTGCTTCTCGACGGCCTGCGCCGACGCGGATTCTCGGTGATCCTCGTCTGTCCGCCGGACAGCGAGTCGGCGCGCCGTGCGCGTGACCGCGGCATCGACGTGATCGAAGTGGCGATGCGAACCGACGCCGACCTCCCGGCGACCGTTCGTCTCGCGCGCCTGTGGCGGGAGCTGCACATCGAGCTCGTGCACCTCCACACCGGGCGCGCCAACGTCGTCGCCGGCGCCGCTGCCTGGTGGGCGGGCGTCCCCGCCGTGACGACGCGGCGCATGGAGCGCCCCGTGCGCGACAGCTGGAAATCGCGCGCCGTGTACGGCGCCTTCACCGCTGCGACCGTCGCCATCTCGCCCGCCGTCGC
>CALJUJ010000046.1 GCA_937975525.1 uncultured bacterium | reverse complement strand
ACCGCCGGCGTCGCCGATGCCGTCGTCGAGCCCGCGGTGGTCGCCCGCGTCGCCAAGCTCTCGTCGAAGTCGGCCTTCTGGGACGGCATACGCATGCGCATTCCCGACACCTACGGCGGCAAGTGGACCGGCACCGCCGACGTCTTGTCGCTGCGGATCACGGTGATGGGCGTCGACGGCGAGCAGGTGCTGCTGAGCTTCGGCGGACTCGAGTTTCCTCACGAGTTCCGCTCGAAGGGCGGCAAGCTCGACAGCGAGCTGCGCGACGACCTGATCCGCGACCGTGAGCAGGTCGACCGCGCCGTCGCGATCGCCCTGCACCCCTTCGTTCCCTATGCCGAATTCCCGAGTCGGCCGCGGTTCTACGTCGACGTCCCCGACTGAAGACGTCTCACGACGCTTCGGGTTCGGCGCCCTTGGGTGCGTCGTCGAGGCGTATGCGCGGCTTCTCGGGGTGTGGCCGATAGAGAATCATCGTGTGGCCGACCAGGCCGCAGAGCGCCGATCCGGTCGCCGCTGCCAACCGCTCGGCCCAGACCTTCTTCTGCGTCGGTTGGTGCATGCGCACCTTGACGAGCTCGTGTGCCAGCAGCGCCGCCTCGGTGGCGCGGATGACTCCCTGAGTCAGCCCCTCCTGGCCGACGAGTACGATCGGCTGCAGCGGATGGGCGAGCCCGCGCAGGCGCTTGCGTTGCTTGGCGCTGATCTCGAGCTCCGGCATGGACCGGACCATGCTGCAGACGAGGCACCGGCGCAAGCACCGGAGCACGCGTTCCGCAGACGCTTCGCCCCCTTTCCCATTCCACGGCGCTGTTCCATGATCGTCGCATGATCGCCAAGCTGCCCTTCGGCTCGACCGGCCATTCCAGCACACGCATCCTCTTCGGCGCCGCCGCCCTCGGCGCGATGCGCCAGGAAAAGGCCGACGCCATCCTCGACGTGCTGCTCGAGCACGGCATCAATCACATCGACACGGCGGCTTCGTATGGAGATTCGGAGCTGCGCATCGCTCCGTGGATGCGCCGTCACCGCGAGCGCTTCTTTCTCGCGTCGAAGACGGGCGACCGCACCTACGCCGGCGCCCGCGCCAGCATCGAACGATCGCTGCAGCGGCTCGAGGTCGACCAGCTCGACTTGATCCAGCTGCACAACCTCGTCGACGAAGAGGATTGGGAGACCGCGATGGGCCCGGAGGGGGCGCTCGCGGCGCTGGTCGAGGCGCGCGAGCGCGGCTGGGTGCGCTTCCTCGGCGTCACCGGCCACGGCACCCGCGTCGCCGCGATGCATCTCCGCAGCCTGGAACGGTTTCCGTTCGACAGCGTGCTCGCTCCTTGCAATCACGCAATGCTCGCTCAACCAGCATACGCCGCCGACTTCGCCGAGCTGCGGCGTATCTGCCGCGAGCGCGGCGTCGCATTGCAGACGATCAAGTCGATCGCCCGCCGCCGCTGGCAGGACGACCAGTCGCGCAAGTTCAGCTGGTACGAGCCGCTGCGCGACCCCGACGC
Organism: uncultured bacterium; assembly: GCA_937975525.1. Classification (GTDB taxonomy): domain Bacteria; phylum Desulfobacterota; class Binatia; order HRBIN30; family HRBIN30; genus CALJUJ01. The sequence continues at coordinate 2,374 of CALJUJ010000046.1, read as the reverse complement.
CATCCGCCGCGCGGTGCACTTCGTGCTCGGCCACGACGACGTGTTCCTCAACACGTCGAGCGATGCCACCCTTCTTGCGTCGACGCTCGCGGCTGCACACGAGTTCGTCGCCGCGCCGGCAGCCGACGAGATGGACCGGCAAGCCGAGCGGCACGACATCGCGCCGCTCTTCGTGCCCGGTGTCCTCGAGGCTGTCTGCGCCGCCTCCCGCCGATTCGCGGAGCTTTCGCGCCGCCCACTTGCGCGCCGTGCTGGCGCTTCCGTTCAACGTGCTGGTGATCGTCCCGGCGCTGCTCGCGCACTTCTCCGGGGCCTGGCAGGTCGCCGGCCTCGCGGATCCGCAGCTGTGGTTGGCGCTTCCGTGCTTCGCGGTCGGCCTCGCACTGATGGCGACCACCATCCACCTCTTCGCCGCCGCGGGACGTGGGACGTTGGCGCCGTGGAACCCACCCGAGCGCCTGGTCGTGGTCGGCCCGTACCGCTACGTACGCAACCCGATGATCAGCGGCGTGCTGTTCAACCTCGCGGGCGAGTCCCTGCTGCTGCAGTCGTGGCCGATCGGCGCCTGGTTCGCGACCTTCTTCGCGCTCAACGCCGTCTACATTCCGCTGTCGGAGGAGCCCGGCCTCCGCCGGCGCTTCGGCGTCGCGTACGAGCGCTACGCCGCCGCCGTCCCGCGCTGGATCCCGCGCCTGCGCCCCTACGCCGGCTGACGCCGCAATCTCACCAATGGCCGGTGCCCGGCTCTCCCTTCATCGGCCCGACGATCTCACTGGTGACCCAGCCGCCGTAGAACCCTCCCGGCTGCGGCGTCACCCGCTCGCCGGCGACGAAGCAGGCGAAACGCGCCGGGTAGAACGCGAACCAACCGGCGATCGGTTCGAAGCCTGGAAAGGGATCCGGGTAGGTCCAGATCGCATTCGCGGTCTCGTCGGCGCCGCGTACGCTCCAGTACTGCGCCGCGCCCTTCCATTCGCAGACCGACCCACGCCCCGAAGGCACCAGGCATGGGACGTCGACGTCCTCCGGCGGCAGGTAGAAGGTCGGCGGGCTCGCGGTCTCGAGCACGCGCTGCGCGCGCCGCGTCTGAGCGAGCGTGTGCTCGCCGAGACGCACGACGACCTCGCGCGCATCGGCGACGAGCTGCGGCGGCCGCGGGTAGTCCCACACCGACTCCTGGCCCGGCCCCGGGATCCGGGCGAAGTCAGGGCGCGACCTGCCGGTGTTGGCCCACTGGTCACGGTGCCCCTGCATCCACGAAGGAATTTGCGCCATGCCTTCACGCTAGGCCATCGCGCCGACGATGCCAGTCGAAGGAGCGACTTGGCACATCCCTCGGGGCTCGGCTAAGTCGAGGTCGACGCATGGCGCCTTCGATCCACACCGAGACGCTGACCGCCGCGGCAACCGAAGCGGTGCTCGCGGCGCTCCTACCGGTCGAGCCGGAGCTCGCCTACGCCAACTTCCTGCCGATCGCCGAGCGCGAGGGGGCGGCGCAGGCACTGCACCGGGAGCGCTGGGTCGCCTCCCCACACCGCATCGGCGCCTGGGTGGTGCGTGACGAGGACGGAACGCCACTGGCCGCGACGTTCGCCGACGAGCGCCCGTTCGAGTCGACCCACTTCGGCATCCGCGCGGCGAAGGTGGAGGCGCCGATCGCGGTCGCCGACGCCGAGCGGCGTGCCGCCGCATTCGCGAGCCTGTTCCCGCGGGTCGTCGCCGACCTCGAAGCACAAGGTTGCGAGCACGTCGCAGCGCGCGCCTCGACCCGCGATCGGGCCGCCGGCTGGCACTGGCAAGCGAGCGGGCTGGCGCACGTCGACACGCAGGTGTCGTGGATGTGCCCACTCACCGGCACGCCGCACGACGAGCTACCGCCACCGGGCTTGCACATCGAGGTGCACGACCGCGCCAGCCTGGCGGCGATCGACCCGCGACGCTGGCAAGCGCTCGCGGCATTCGCCGCCGAGGCGTTCGACCGCGGTCCGTTCGTCTTCGACCTGAGCCTGCCGTACGAGCGCGCCCGGGCGATCTACCGGGTGTGGACCGAGAAGATGATGGCCGGCGAGTGGGCCGACGCGGTGCTGCTCGCGTTCGCGGGCGACGACGCGGTCGCGTTCATCTCGATGCTCGAGATGCCCGACGTCTCGCGGGCGGCCGGCGTCAAGGTGTGCGGCCGCGGGCTGGGCGCGACGCTGCCCGGCTACCGCGGGCTGTTCACGGCGATCCAGCGCGAGATGATCGCTCGCCGCCCGCTCGGCGCTGCCTTCATGGAGAACGAAACGCAGGTCGCGACGATCGGTAGCATCAACGTCTACGCCAAGCTCGGCTTCCGCTACCTGCGATCGACCGCCACGTACCACCGCCGGCTGCG
>CALJUJ010000045.1 GCA_937975525.1 uncultured bacterium | reverse complement strand
CCGACGACGGTGCACCGGCTCGGGTCGCTGTCCACGCTCTTCGTCGGGTTGTCGGCGGTGCCCAGCGCCACGGCGGCCGGCGGCTGCGACAAGGATCTCTACGGCCGCTGGTTTCGCGGCATGCTCGACGAAGGGATCTACCTGGCGCCGTCGGCGTTCGAGTGCGGCTTCCTCTCCACGGCGCACGGCGAGGCCGAGATCGACGCGACGATCGCGGCGGCGCGTCGAGTGCTGGAACGCATGGCATGAATCCGGGTGCGCTCGGCCGCGCAGGTCGGTTCCTGGCGCTCGGCTTCGAGTTCTCGGGGGCGGTGGTCGGCGGGCTCGTCGTCGGCTACTACGCCGACGACTATCTCGGCACGAGCCCGTGGTTGCTGCTCCTCCTCAGCCTGGTCGCCCTCGGCGGCGCCGTCTACCGGCTGATCTGGACGTTGAACCGCATGGAACGGCGGCCGTGAAGAGCGAGGAGCGGGTCCGTGGCGGTTGACCTCCAGCGTGTCGCCAAGATACACGTTGCCGCGCTCGCCGTGGCGTGCGGCGCAGCGTACGCGACGGCGTGGGCCGATCCTGGCAGCGTGCTCGTCGGCGGTGCGGTCATGGGAGCCAACCTCTGGCTCCTCAAGCTCATCGCTGCGGCGCTTGCGCCGAGCCCGACGGACGAGCCGAGCGCGGGAAGGACGGTTCTCGCCGTACTCGCCCTGCTGCTCAAGTTCGGGCTGTTCCTCGGGCTGCTCGCGATGTTGTTCGTGCGTTTGCCGATCGACCTGGTGGGATTTGCGATCGGCGTGACGTGCCTGCTCGTAGCGTGCGTGATCGCGGCGCTCGCCGGAGAGCACGGGGCGGCGAAAGGAGCCATCTGAAGTGGAAGCACATTTCACCTGGGTTTCGATGATCTTCGGTCACGCGCTCGACCAGACCGTGACCGCGACGCTCGTCATGCTGGCGATCGTCGCCTGGGCCCTGGTCGGGTTGCGGCAGATGCAGGCGGTGGCCGACCCGGTCGTGCCCGAGTCGACGTTGACCGTCCGCAATGCGGTGGAGATCTTCGTCGAATGGTTCATCGGTTTCGCCGAGGGCATCCTCGGGCCCAAGGCGCGCCAGTTCGTGCCGATCTACGGGACGTTCTTCCTGTTCATCCTGATCGCCAACCTGAGCGGTCTCATCCCCGGGTTCTCGCCGCCGACCAGCAACTTCAACATCGCCTTCGCGCTCGGTGTCAGCTCCTTCCTGCTCTACAACTACTTCGGATTCGCCGAGAAGGGTGTCGGCTACCTGAAGCACTTTCTCGGGCCGATCCCGTGGATGGTCTTCCTGATGTTGCCGCTCGAGCTGATCGACAACTTCGTGCGGCCCGCCTCGCTGGCGCTGCGACTGTTCGGCAACATGACCGGCGATCACGTGGTCCTCGGCATCTTCACCGACCTGACCAAGGTCGTCATTCCGGTCATCTTCCTTGCCCTCGGGACCTTCGTCTCGATGGTGCAGGCTTTCGTCTTCACGATTCTGAGCATGGTGTACTTGTCGCTGGCGCTCGCCGATCACGATCATGATCACGGGCATGCCGCCGAGCACCATTGATCGAGGTTCTGTTCGCGCATCACGTAGCAGGGGAACCGCCGCCGTTGGGTGGTAGAGGATGATAGAGGGGCGTGGCTCCGCGGGACCCCAACAACAACGAAAGGAGGACTACAGCATGCGCAATCGTTGGATCGCACCGTTGCTTACGGTGCTCGCCGTTCTCTTCGTCGCCTTCCCGGCCTTCGCCGCCGAGGATGGCGGTCTATCGACCGGTCTGATCAGCCTCGGTGCGGGCCGCGGTCTCGGTCCCGCCGCGATCGGCGCCGGCCTCGGTCAGGGTCGCGCCGTGGCCGCCGCCATGGAGTCGATCGGTCGCAACCCGAACGCCGCCGACCGCATCCAGACGCCGATGATCATCGGTATCGCCTTCATGGAGGCACTCGCGATCTACGCCCTGGTCATCGCATTTCTGCTCCAGGGTAAGATCTGAGCAACTCGTACACGAACCAGCGCGGCGGCCCGAGGGCGAACCTCGGGCCGCCCGCCGTCTCGAGGGCCAAGGGCCCGGAGGTGCGCAGCCCGTCCGCACCGTACCGGCTACCGTACCCCGCGCCGTTGGCCCTTTTCTTTGGCAGTTGAGGGACCCGCCATGCGCCGCTGGATCATGGTCTTCGCTTCCGGCTTCGGCACCGGCTACGCACCCGTCGCCTCCGGCACCGTAGGTACTCTGGTCGGCATTCCTCTGGTCCTGGCGCTCGACCCCCTGCGCACGCTCTCCGCCTTCCTGTATCTGCTGACCTTCGTCGCCGCCGTGGCGGCTGCCTGTTGGGTGGCCGAGCACGCCGAGCGCGTCCTCGACAAGCACGATAGCGGCATCATCGTCATCGACGAGATCGTCGGCTACTTCGGCGCCATGCTGTTCGTGCCGGTCACCGCGCCGAACCTCGCCGTCGCCTTCTTCGTCTTCCGTGCGCTCGACGTGCTCAAGCCCTATCCGGCCGGAGCGATCGACGCGCGCATGCCGGGCGGCGCCGGGGTCGTCCTCGACGACGTGGTCTCCGGTCTCTACACTTGCGCCGTGATGCACGTCCTGCTGGTGGTCGGAATCCTGCCATGATCCGCAGCGTCGCGTTGCTGAGCACGGGCGACGAGCTCGTCACCGGTCGCACCGTCGACACCAACGCGCATTTCATCACCGACAAGCTCGCGGCGATCGGCCTCGACGTGGTCGCCGTGCTGGTCGTCGGCGACTACCCCGAGCGCCTGCGCTGGGCTTGGGAGCAGGCGCTCGATCGCGCCGACGTCGTCATCTCCACCGGTGGCCTGGGACCGACCGCCGACGACCTCACCAGCGAGACGGTCGCGGAGCTCACGCAGCGGCCGCTCGAGCTCGACGACGGTGTCGCCGAACGCATCCGGCAGCTGTTCGCGTCGATGGGGCGGACGATGCCGGAGAACAACCTCAAGCAGGCTCGGTTCCCGCGCGGCGCAACGATCCTTGCGAACCCGTTGGGCACCGCTCCCGGCTTTCGCCTGGCCCTCGACCGTGGCGGCCGGCGGCGCCACGTCGTCGTCCTCCCCGGGGTGCCGCGCGAGATGAAGCCGATGCTGGAGCAGCAGGTGGTGCCCTGGCTGCAACGCGAGCGCGGCGCCGGAGCCGTGTTCGTCAGCCACGTCTTCCAGACCTTCGGGCTCAGCGAATCCGCTCTCGACGAGCTCGTCGCCGGATGCATCGATCCCAGCGAAGCGCGCATCGCCTTTCGGGCCGCGTTCCCCCAGATCTCCGTTCGGCTCACCGTCGAGGACGAGCCCGGCCGCGCCGAGCCGCGTCTCGGTGCACTCGCCTCGCGGCTGCGGGAGCGTCTCGGCGGATTCGCCTACGGCGAGGGCGATACGACGATGGAAAACGAAGTGGTCCGCCTGCTCGCGGAGCGCGGCCCGACGCTCGCCCTCGCCGAGTCGTGCAGCGGCGGTCTGATCGGCCACCGGATCAGCAACGTACCCGGCTGCTCGGCCCATTTCCGCGGCGGGATCGTCGCCTACTCGAACGACGGCAAGCAATCGCTGCTGGGCGTCTCTGCGGCGACGCTCGCCGCGCACGGTGCGGTGAGCGAAGTCACCGCCGAGGAGATGGCCGTGGGTGCGCGGCGGGCTCTGGGTGCGGACATCGCCTTGGCGGTCACCGGGATCGCCGGCCCCGACGGCGGCACGGCGGAGAAGCCCGTCGG
>CALJUJ010000044.1 GCA_937975525.1 uncultured bacterium | reverse complement strand
GCCACTGCCCGCGGAGGGCTTCGGCGTAGTTCGGGACCTCGTCGAGCCAGGCATCCCGGTCCGTGTCACCGTCGTCCGCGCGGACCGGTTCCGGCGAGATCGCATGGGCGAAAATGATGGCGAGCGCCGCCGCAAACAACCGCATGGGTTCCTCCTCGGGGTGGAGACGCAGGGTCGCGGGCGCGCCGCGGCCTGCTCAACCGCGCCATCATGCCGCGATACGGACGTTGGGGGAAGTCGGCGCCGCCAACATTGCAGCGGTGCCATGCGCGTGGCAATTTACGAATGTCGAAAGGAGGTGCCATGGCGAACGACAGTCTCACGATTACCGACAACCGCACGGGCAAGACATACGAGGTCCCGGTCGAGAACGGCAGCATCCGCGCCATGGACCTGCGGAAGATCAAGGTGGCCGAAGACGACTTCGGCTTGATGTCGTACGACGCCGCCTTTCTCAACACGGCCGCCTGCAAGAGTGCGATCACCTACATCGACGGCGACAAGGGCATCCTGTTGTACCGCGGCTACCCGATCGAGGAGCTCGCCGAGAAGAGCTCGTTCCTCGAGGTCGCCTACCTCATCGTCAAAGGCGAGCTGCCGGCTGCGAAGAACTTGAAGACTTTCGTGCACAACATCATCCACCACACGATGATCCACGAAAACATCAAGAAGTTCATCGACGGCTTCCACTACGACGCCCACCCGATGGGGATTCTGGTGAGTACCGTCGGCGCGCTGTCGACGTTCTATCCCGACGCGAAAGATCTCTTCGACATGGAGTCGCGGAAGAAGCAGACGCATCGGCTGATCGCCAAGATGCCAACGCTGGCGGCCTTCGCGTACCGGCACTCGATCGGCTGGCCGTACGCCTATCCGGACAACGACTTGAGCTATGCCGGCAACTTTCTGAACATGATGTTCAAGAAGACCGAGCTGAAGTACACGCCGAACCCGGTCCTCGAGCGCGCGCTCGACGTGCTCTTCATCCTCCACGCCGACCACGAGCAGAACTGCAGCACGACGTCGATGCGCACGGTGGGCAGCTCGCAGGCCGACCCGTTCTCGGCGGTAGCCGCGGCGACCGCCGCCCTCTACGGGCCGCTGCACGGCGGCGCCAACGAGGCCGCCATCCGCATGCTGGAGACGATCGGCAGCGTCGACGCGATCCCCGACTACATCAAGCGGGTCAAGGCGAAGGAGGTGCGGCTCCAGGGCTTCGGCCACAGGGTCTACAAGAACTACGACCCGCGCGCGCGGATCATCAAGGAGATCGCCCACGAAGTGTTCGAGGTCACGGGCCGCGATCCGCTGATCGACATCGCCCTCGAGCTCGAACGCATCGCCCTCCAGGACGACTACTTCATCAAGCACAAGCTCTATCCGAACGTCGATTTCTACTCGGGCATCATCTACAAGGCGATGGGCTTTCCGATGGACATGTTCCCGGTCCTGTTCGCGATCGGCCGAACGCCCGGATGGATCGCGCAGTGGCAGGAGATGCTGCTCGACGACGAGCAGCGCATCGCCCGCCCCCGCCAGCTGTACATCGGCCACGACCGGCGCTCCTACGTGCCGGTCGAGGAGCGGACGAACGGCAACGAAGACGAGGACGCCTCGAAGTCGACCCACATCTAGTCGCATCGAGCGATGGTGCTCCGTCGCTCCGGGGCACCATCGACTCGCAGCCCAGGAATTCGCCCCGGCGAGGCTCCCGAGGCCGCGCCGGGGGCAACGCCTTGCCTGCGGCCGGGCGCCGATTCCCCACGACGATCTTCCCCTAGTTGTACACATAACGTAGGATCGAGCGCGCCATGCCTCGCCGCCCGATCCGCCATTGGCCCGAAGCCGACCGGCCGCGGGAGAAACTGCTCACGCGCGGCCCCGAGGCGCTCTCCGATGCCGAGCTCCTCGCCGTCGTGCTGCGCTCGCGCGAGCGCGACGCCAGCGCCGTCGATCAGGCTCGCGCCGTGCTCGAATGCGTCGGCAGCCTCGCCGAGCTCGGCCGCGCCGGCCCGAGCCAGCTCTGCGCCATCCGCGGCATTGGTCCGGTCAAGGCAGCGCAACTCCTCGCCACCGTCGAGATCGCCCGGCGCTACGGCGAGCGCGAATTCAAGCCGGGCGCCCTCTTCCGCGGTAGCAGCGACGTCTACATGCACTTCCGCGAGCGCCTCGCCGCGGCTCCGCGCGAGTCCTTCATCGCCGTCCTGCTCGACAACAAACATCGCAAGATCAAGGACGTCCAGGTCTCCCAAGGCTCGCTGACCGCCAGCCTCGTTCACCCCCGAGACGTCTTCGTGCCCGTCGTGCGCGAAGCGGCAGCCGCCGTCGTCTTCGTCCACAACCACCCGAGCGGCGACCCGACCCCGAGTCGCGAGGACCTGGAGATCACCCGCCGGCTGCGGGAGGTCGGCGACCTCGTCGGCGTCCGGGTCCTCGATCACATCGTCGTCGGCCGCGGCCGCTACGTCAGCTTCGTCGACGACGGCTACTGGTGACGCCATGCCCGACTCCGTCCGCGTGCAAACCGGCCTGCTCGATGCCATCCGCCTCTGGGAGCTACCTCACGTCGGCGAACGTGGCGCCCTTCGCATTCTCGCGACCTGCCGCCGCACGGGGCGCAGCCTCGCCACGTTCTTCCGGCTGCCGGAGGCGGTCCTGCTCGCCGACTACGAGCTGCCCCCCGCCGCGCTGGTGCGACTGACCCGCGAGCGCGACGAACACGACACGCGCTGTCGCTGGTGGGCGCAGCGGCTGGCCGCCGCCGGGGCCGACGCGGTGCTGCACGGCGAGACCGGCTACCCGCGCCGCCTCGCCGAGCGCCTCGCCTCGCCGCCGGCGATCGTCGCCCTGCTCGGCCAGCGCGACGTCCTGGCGCAGCCGACCCTGGCGGTCCTCAACTCGCGCGCAGTCGACGAACGCGTCGTCCGGGCGAGCCATGCGGCCGTGCACGCGGCGATCGACCAGGGCTTCACCGTCGTCAGCGGTGGCATGAAGGCGAGCCACCGCATCGCCGCGGTCGCCGCACGTGCCGCGGCCGCCCCACGCGTCGTCGTGCTCGATCGTGGCCTGTTCGCGACGTTCGGCGCGCGCACCGACAGCGACCCGTTCGGCTTCGGTCCGCGTCGCGGCCCTCTCGACGCGCGCCGCACCCTCGTCGTCTCTCCGTTTCGGCTCGGCGACCACGCGGCAGCCCACAACGGTCGGCGCCGCGACGAGATCGTCGCCGCCCTCGCTGACGTGGTCCTCGTGGTGCACGCCCGTCCCGGCGGAATCATCGAGCGTGTCGCCCTGGCAGCCCTCGACCGCGGCCAGAGCGTGCTGTCCTGGTACGGCGAGAACGCCGGGCTGGTGGCCGCCGGCGCGACGGCGATCGAGGAAGCCGACCTGGCAACCGAGCTGCGGCGCTATCTGGCCACCGAGTGACGGGGCTCGACGGATCGCCCTGCAAATCCTGCACGGACCTGCTTCTACGCAGCACTGCCCACCACTCGCTCGGCGTCGCTCGCCGCCCCACGCACGGCCGAGCGCGCAATGTAAGATTTTTCGTAAAGTTTCTTCATTGACCCAAGCGGAGGCGGGCGCCTACCGTGGGCGCAGGTCGCTCGTGTGGCGCCGAGCGCTGTTCACGAGTTCATTCAACCCACAACCAGGAGGAGGCAATGAGACTGCGCAGCGTCTTTCCCGCGATACTCGCCTGCGTCGCCCTGATCGCATCTGCTGCACACGGCCAAACGCAGCGCGACTCGG
>CALJUJ010000043.1 GCA_937975525.1 uncultured bacterium | reverse complement strand
AACCCGGCGACCGGTGACATTGACCAGGGCATCAGCGTCGGGGTGCTGCGCTGCACGCACGAAGTAGTCGTGCGCGTTCCAAGCGCCGATCAGAGCCGCGAGTATTCCTCCGGCGACGGGCGCGCGCCAGCCGCCGAGCCGCGGTGCCAGGGCGTCGGCCAATCTCTGGACGGCCAAGGCAGCCAACAGCGCGCAGGGAGGCAACAGGCCGAGCAAGCGTGTCGCATGCGGCCCGTCGCGCGTGAGCGAGGCGAGAGGCAGGAACACCGCGATCCACACCAACACCAGACGCGGCCCGAACCGTCGGCAATTCCACAGCGCAACGGCGAGTCCGAGCAGAAACAGGCCTCCCGTCAGCGGATCGAGGTGGGGCGCATCCGGCAGGTTGTGGCGTACGATCGCGTCGCCGACGTGGTTGAGTGACAAAGCGCTGCGCCCGATCTGGTCGAGCCACGGCAAGGGCGTGCCGAAGTAGGCCATGTAGCTCGTCAACGATACTTCCGTGTAGCGCCACCAGTAGAGCTCGGGGTGGCTCGCAGCGAACGATAGGAGTGGCCACGCCGTCGCCCCGGCGAGCAGGGTTCCGACGATCAGGGCCGGCGCGCGCCGCCACAACATCCAGCGGTCGGACGACGCCGCGACAGCCAGGACAAGTGCGATGGCCACGGCTGGGATCGCCCGGTACGCAGCGTACGTGTAGAGGCCGACGGCGAGCACCACGGCGCTGGCGACGATGGCGAGCCCTGCCGCCCGGCGGCGTCGCAGCCCGTAGGCCAGCAGCGCGATGCCCGCGCATGCGAACAGCGGTAGCAGGATCACTTCCCACGCCATGCGGCTGTAGTGCACGTGCCATCGTGAGGCGGCCACGAGGAACGCGGCCCACAAGCCGATCCGCGGCTCGAACGCGGTCCGCCCGAGGGCCCATACCGCTACGATGGTAGCCGTCCCTGCGGCGACCGGAACGATCTTCAAGGTGAGATAGGAAACGCCGAACGTATTCAGCACGCAGGACAGGGCATAGAGGAACAGCGTCGGCCGACCGCCGACGGATTCCGACCACAGCAGCCAGTGATCGAGTCGGCCGAGCGCCAGGGCGTCGTTGCCGTTCGTCGCCTCGTCTTGAAAGAAGCCGACGGGGATCGAGTCGAGCCAGGCCACCCGCGCCAACAAGCCGACGACGACGATGGCCGCGAGCCACCAGCCCTCGCGCCGGACCGGCGTGGCGTCGCGCGGAACCGTGGCCAAGCCGTCGGCGGTGACGACGAGCCAGCCGAAAACGAGGGCGGTCAGGAGGAGCGCCGGTAGGTGCCAATCGAGGACGGGGATCTCGCGTTCGCCTTGGTACAACGTCACCACCGCCAACACGAGCTGGCAGCTCGCGGCAGCCAGGATGGCACGGACCGCCAGGTGCTCGCTCCGGCGTCGCATGGTCTGCGCGAGCCGGTGCGCGGCGAGCCGATGAATCGCCCATGCCCAAGCGCCGACCGCAGCGACGAACGCGAACAACACCAGCCACGGGTAGAGAGAGCGCGCTGCCTGCCACAGTGTCTCGTCCGCCGCCTCGACTCCGGGTAGGTCGAGCGTGAAGAGGGTCGCCATCACGCCGCCCGCGTCGATGACCCGCAACGCGATGACGTTTTCGCCGAGTCGCAGGATAGAGGTGATGTCGTAGCGTTCGCCGGGCATCACCGCCGCGTGGTCGCGACTGGCTCCGACCTCGACCCCATTGACGAAGAGCTCGTAGTCGTCGTCGGCCCAAACATGCGCGATGGCTTTACCCTGCGGTAGCTCGTCGAGATCGAAGACGCGCCGCAGGCAGTTCACCGCGAATGCGTCCGATCCCCAGATGGGGCGGGCCTGCGAATCGGGCTCCCAGTCGCGTGGCCACAAGTGGAGCCATGGGAACGGGACCAAGGGCCACTCGTGGTCCGCGAAGCTCGGCTGCTCCCAACCAGGTGGGCAGTCGGGATTTTCGCGCCAATGCCCGTCGCTGCGGATCGTGTCGGCCCCTGCCGGCACGGCCGACGCCGATAGCGCCAGCCAAAGGAGGATGGCGCTACAACAGGCGCGATACCAACGGCGGCGCCTCGGCGCCGCCGTTGGCGTCATGACTCGGTTGGGGCCTCGGACCCCGCGGGGGCACATACCGTTGGCGAGCGCGTGCTCCGGTCCCAATCGGTGTCGCCGACGAGCACCAGCCGAAGGTCCTCGGGGCGAACGTGCTGCCGGGCTGCACGCTGCACGTCGTCCGCCGAGACGGCCTGGATCCGGCGAACGTATTCCTCGGCATACCGATCGCCCAGGTCTAAGAACCCGGGCGAGGCCAGGAGGCCCGCAACCTGGCCATTGGAGTCGAGCTGCAGCGGAAAGTTCCCGGTCAGGTAGAGCTTCGCTGCTTCGAGCTCCTCGGCGCTGACGGGCTCCAAGCGGATGCGCCTGAGCTCGTCGCAAACGAGTCGAATCGCCTCGAGCGTCGAATCGCTCTTGGTCTGCATCGAGACTCGAAAGCTGCCGGGGAACTGCGGCGTCGAGAAGCCGCTGCCGACGGAATAGGCGAGTCCGCCGCGCGTCCGAATCCGATCGACCAACCGTGAGCCGAAGCCGCCGCCGCCGAGGATGTGGTTCATCACCTCGACGGCGTAGTAGTCGGGATGCTTGCGCTCGATGCCGCGATGCCCGAGCAGGATGTTCGTCTGACTGAGCGGCTTGCGGATCACGGTCACCCCCGCCGCCGAACGCGACGGTTCGGGGTAGGCGAGGTCCTTGTGGTCGGCGGCGCGCCGCCACGAGCTCCAGGCTCGTTCGAGCCGCGCTTGGACGTCGTCGGCAGCAACGTCGCCGACGACCGTGACGATGGCACCCTGCGGCGCGTAGTGGCGAGTGAAGAAGGAGGTGACGTCCTCGCGGCGTATCGAGGCGACCGCTTCCGCGGTTCCCTCGCTGAGATGGCCATAGGGCTCGTCGTCGAAGACTTCGTCGACGAAGGCTCGGTAGGCCAGCCAGCCGGGGTTGTCCTCGGCGGCTCGCATGCTGGCGAGCACGGCCTCGACACGACGGTCGAGCTCCTCGCGGGCAAAGGTAGGACGCAACAGCACCTCGGACAGGAGCTCGATACCGGAGTCGAGATGCTTGCTCAGGGCGCGGAGGTTCAACGACGCGTAGTCGATACCCGCATGCGTCGACAGCGACGCACCGAGTCGGTCGACGGCCTCGGCGAGTTCGGATGCCGTGTAGCGTTCGGTGCCCTCGTTCAGGAGGTCGGCCGTCAGCTGTGCGAGGCCTTCCTTGCCGCGGGGGTCGCGCCGGGAGCCTGCGTCGACGAGGATCTCGATGTCGACCATTGGAACGGCACGTTGTTCGGAAACCAACAGGACGGCACCGTTGGCCAGCGTACGGCGTTCGAAGGGTGGACTCGTCGCCGCCGCCGGAGCGGCGAGGACGACCACCACGGAAGCGAGCCAGATCAATCGCATCATCGTTCTGTTCACCTCGGTTCGAGGATGCCGACCGTACGGTTGTCGGCACGGAATACCTGGCGCGCGACTCGCTGGACGTCGGCGGCAGTGACGGCCCGGATGCCGGGGAGGTAGTCGTCGAGGCGACGCCAGCTTCCGGCAATCTCGTACTGTCC
>CALJUJ010000042.1 GCA_937975525.1 uncultured bacterium | reverse complement strand
GGTGCTCTTCGTGTTGTGCTACCGGCACGACGATGTGGGTCGCAGGCGCGCGATCCGCGAACTCGTCGAAGATCTCGAGCGGACCCCGGGGGCCGTGCGGCTGAAGCTCGCTGGCCTGGACGAGGCAGGGTGCGCCGGCCTGATCGCAGCGGCGAGACGAGGCCGCGTCGACGCCGCGGAAGTGCGCGAGATCTACGAGGTGACCGATGGCAACCCCTTCTACGTCTTGCAGCTGGCGAGGGATCGAAGTGCACGAGGGGACGGGACCAAGGCGCTTTGCGCTCAGGGCGTCTTTGTCGACCGGTTTGAGCGTCTAGGCGCCGATTGTCAGGCGGTGCTGTCAGTCGCAGCGGTCATAGGTGCGGAGATAGGCGGTGCGCTTCTGGTGCGCGTGGTCCGCGAGGGCAGCTCACGCCGGTCGCCCTCCGCCACCCTCGACGCTCTCGCCCGCGCGGTAGATGCCGGCCTGATCGTGCGGACCGGCGACGGCACCTCGTTCCGATTTCCGCATGCGCTGATTCGGGAAGCGATCTACGAACACCTGCCCGGGCCCGAGCGCCTGCGGTTGCACCGCGCCGTCGGCCGGGCGCTCGAGACGCTACATGCGGGCGACCTCGACCCACATCTCGATACGATTGCACGCCACTACTACGAAGGTGCGCTCGACGGCGGCGTGCAGGAGGCAGTCCGCTACCTGCGGCGGGCCGGGGCGAAGGCCTATAAGCTCGCGGCCTTCGGGGAGGCGACGCGCGCTTTCGAGCAGGCGTTGCAGGTTCTCGATTTCGCCGACGAACCGAACGACGCGGCGCGTTGCGAGCTGCTCGTGTCGCTCGGGGAGGCCAGCTTCTTCGCGGGCGATGTCCGTTGCCTCGAACACTTCAAGAGCGCCTTGAGCCTGGCGCGACACGTGGGAAACCCGATGCTCTTCGCCCGTGCCGTCGTCGGGTCGCACGGGGTGTGGGGCGTCGCCGGAGCCACGAGTTACGAGTACGTGGCTCTCTTGGAAGAGGCTCTCGATTGGCTGGGCCCCGAGGACTGCGAGCTGCGCGTGCTGCTGCTTGGGCGCTTGGCGACCGAGCTCTATTGGAGTCCGAAGCGCGAGCGTTCCGAGGAGCTGGGGCGCGAGCTACTAGCGATGGGGCGCAGGCTCGGCACCCCGTCCACGCTGGCCCGCACCCTCAACGCCGCGCACTTCGCGCTGTGGCGGCCAGACAACGCGGAAGAGCGTCTCGCGCTCGCCCAGGAGAACGTGGCCCTCGGAGAGTTGACTGGTGACCAGTACATGATCGCCGGCGGCCTCGTCTGGCGCATCATCGACCAGGTTGAAATCGGCCGAATGCTCGACGCACGTGCCGACATCGAAGCCTACCGGGTCGTGGCCAAGCGGCTCGGCAGCCCATTCTTCCGCTGGCAACTCGCCGTTCTCGACAGTCTGTGCGCGTTGATCGACGGCCGCTACGACGAAGCCGAGGGACTGATTCATGCGGCGCACCAGATCGGCTCCAACGTCGGTGACGCCAACGCCGACCTCTTCCTCGGCGTCCAGCTGACGCAGCTATTCTGGCACCGTGGCCGCCTCGGAGAACTCGAGGACGGCGTGCGCGGGTTGATTGCCGCGTCTCCGGGAATCCCCGCATGGCGCGGCACGCTCGCGTTGATTCACGCAGAGCAAGGGGATCTCGAGCGGGCCCACCGTGAGCTGGAAGGATTGACCAGCGGCGACCTCGCATCGGTACCCCAAGACGCTAACTTCCTGATCACGATGGCGTTGCTCTCCGAGACCTGTCGCT
>CALJUJ010000041.1 GCA_937975525.1 uncultured bacterium | reverse complement strand
CTCCTCGACCCCGGCCGACTCCTCGTTGACGATGCACGCCACCGTGTCGATCCCCGCGGCGACCACCGCGGTCAAAACATGATCGACCAGCGCTCGACCAGCGACCCGAACCAGCGGCTTGGGTCCGGCGATGCCGGCGTCGGCGAGACGTTCGCCGTGCCCGGCGGCAATGATGGCGGCCTTCATTCGATGACCCGGTCGAGGTCGGCGAAACGCTCGAGGACGAAATCGGCGCTCGCGTCGGTTCGTCGTGGCTCGCCGGGGCCGGGCAACCAGGCCGTACGGATCCCGGCAGCGCGGGCACCGACCACGTCCTTCTCGAACGAGTCGCCGACGTACAGCGAGCGCTCCGGCGCCACACCGACGCGCTCCAGGGCGATCGCGAAGATCCGCGGGTCCGGCTTGGCGACGTCCACCACGGTCGAATCGATGATGGTGGTCAGCAGCGGGGTGAAGCCGGCTTCGTCGAGCAGGAGATGGACGTTGCCGTAGAAGTTGGAGACGACTCCGAGTCGGGTCCGTGCCTGCCACCGTTCGAGCCACGGTCGTGTCGCAGCGAGGTTGGCGCGCGTGCGTTCGACGAACGCTGCGGTGATCGCGGCAGCGGCGGCGCGGTCGTTGCGGCCCAGGACTTCGTCTTGCCAGGCGACGTGGCAGGCGACCGTGGCTTCCAGGTAGCGGTGCCGCATCTCGGCGTCGGCATAGCTGCACCGCGTGGCGTGCGCGAAGGCTGCGGCCAGTTGGGATCGGCGGACGTCGACGTTGCAGTCGCGGTAGCAGGCTGCAAAGCGATCGAGCCAGTAGTCGCCGGGGCCGTCGAGGGTTCCTCCGAAGTCGAACAAGACGACATCGAAGATCATCCGACGCCCATCACCCCGCGGTTGCGCCGGGAGGCTCGTCGGCGTTGAGCGTGCCTTCGCCGGGAGTGACGAACAGCATGGTCGTGCGCGCGTGCGGCTGCGCCGTGTGCCAGGTGCCGCGCGGAACGACGATGTACGAATTGCCGCGGTCGACACGTAGGCGGCGCTCGGCTCCGTCGACCCACAGCACGAAGTCGGTGTCGCCGTCGATGAGGTAGACGAACTCGTCTCCGTGCGGGTGGATCTCCCACGTGGGCCAGGGCTCGCTGAAGGTGTAGCGCTGCACGAGTGCGTGGCCGAGGAAGCTCGGGAACTCGCGGCCGAGGTCCTCGTAGAAGCTCGGCCCCACGGACTTCGTCGTGCCGGAGCCATCGGGGCCGAGGATGAAGCGCACCTCGTCCAGATCGTACGGGCCAGGGTCGATGCCCATGTCGTCCTCCTGTCGCTGCGGATTGGCGCGACGAGCTTAGCGCATCTGCCGTGGGGGCGAATACCTTCGGCGCGCGCATGCGGTCGACCCGCGCGCCGTCGCGCCGAGACGCCGATCGCGCGAGTGGTGGACCGAATGCGCGCGCCAAGCGGGGATCGGCCGATCGCCGTGTAGTGGCCCGAGGGGTCGGTTGGCATCGTCGGAGCTGTGCCGAGTGGCCTGATCGTGCTAGCTCGCAGCGATGGTCCCCGACGACGCACTGGCCGCCGGCGGCTCCGCCTACTCGGGGCTGCGGCCGTGGTACGGCGATCTGCACAACCACTGCGACATCAGCTACGGCCACGGCAGCCTCGACGACGCGTACGGCAATGCGCGCATGCAGCTCGACTTCGCCAGCGTCACCGGCCACGCACACTGGCCCGACATGCCGCCGCGGGAGGGACGCCTCGCCTACCTGGTCGACTACCACCAGCGCGGCTTCGACCACCTCGCGTCGATCTGGGGCGAGGTGCAGGAGCGCACCGAGGCGCACCACGAGGACGGCCGCTTCGTGACGTTCCTGTCGTTCGAATGGCACAGCATGCGCCACGGCGACTACTGCATTTACTACAAGGGGTCGCGCGGCGAGATCGTGCGGGCGCCCGACATCGCCGCGATGCGCGCTGCGCTCGAGGCGGTACGCCGCACCGGCGGCGATGCGATCATGATCCCGCACCACATCTGCTACGTCCCCGGCTTCCGCGGGATCTGCTGGGGCGATTTCGACGAGCGCCATTCACCGGTCGTCGAGATCGTGTCGATGCACGGCTGCAGCGAGAGCAGCGATGCGCCACGCCCGTGCCTGCACTCGATGGGCCCGCGTGACGGCCGCAACACGATGCTCGCGGGGCTGGCGGCGGGGCACCGTTTCGGGGTCATCGGCTCGTCCGACCACCACTCGGCTCATCCGGGCAGCTACGACCACGGCCGCCTCGGCGTCTGGGCCGGCGAGCTGACGCGCGACGCGATCTGGGAGGCGCTGCGCGCGCGGCGAACCTGGGCGATGACCGGTGATCGCATCGAGCTGGCGACGGCGCTCAACGATGCGCCGATGGGCGCCGCGATCCCCTTCGCCCACGAGCGCGACGTTCGGGTCGACGTTCGCGCCGGTGGTCCGATCGACTACGTCGAGCTCGTGCGCAATGGCGTCGTGGTCGAGCGGCGCACGCCCCTCGCGGCGGCTGGACCGCCGCTACCGTCGTTCCGGGGCAAGGTGACCCTCGCGGTCGGCTGGGGCGAAGCGCGAGACGCCACCGAATGGGACGTCCGTGTCGGTGTTCGGGGCGGGCGGCTACTCACCGTGGAGCCGCGTTTTCGCGGCGACGAGGTCGTCGCGCCGCAGGACGGCGGCGGCTCGGCGCATCGCTACTCCGAATGGACCCGGCCAGCGACGAACGAGGTCGCCTTCCGGACGCGTAGTCGGCGCAACGCGACCACACGGACGGACGGGACGCAGAAGATCTGCCTGGAGATCGAGGGCGACGGCGACACGCGCATCGTTGCGCAGATCAACGGACGCGACGTGGACGTGTCGCTCCCGGATCTGTGCCAGGGCCCGCGCGCGGGTTTCCTCGACGGCTTCGTGTCCGAGGCTTGGCAGCTGTCGCGCGCGATTCCCGAGCACGAGTACGCGTGGAGCTGGGCGTGGCTCGATACGGTCGAGCGCGAGGTGGCGCCTCGGGGAGACGCCTACTACGTGCGGGTGCGCCAGAAGGACGATCAGTGGGCATGGTCGTCGCCGATCTTCGTCGGCGGGGGGCGGCGGTGAGACGCATCGGCGTCGCGATCATCGGCGCCGGCCTGCGTGGTGTCTACAAC
Organism: uncultured bacterium; assembly: GCA_937975525.1. Lineage (GTDB taxonomy): Bacteria > Desulfobacterota > Binatia > HRBIN30 > HRBIN30 > CALJUJ01. The sequence continues at coordinate 6,844 of CALJUJ010000041.1, read as the reverse complement.
CTCGGCACGCTGATCGCGGAGCGGCAGGCGGAGCTCGGTCTCGACGTCGTTGCGCTCTCCGAGCCGTTCGCGGCACGGGCGCGAGAGGCGAAGGAGTATCTCGAAGGCTGCTACCGTCGGGCGGGTGCTCCGCGGTCGATCGCCGTGTACGAAGACCTCGAGCCTTGCCTCGCGCACCCCGAGGTCGAGTTGGTGCTGGTGACCACGCAGTCGCATCAGCATCGTGACCCGGCGGTCGCCGCGCTGCGCGCGGGTCGTCGCGTGTACCTGGACAAACCGCTCGCGCACGATCTCGCCGACTGTCGCGCGATCGTCGGGGCGGAGGCGCACGCGGCGTCCCCGCTCTTGCTCGGCTTCACGCGCCGCTACGAGTCCGCGTGGCGGCGCGCTCGTGGGATCGTTGCCGACGGCGCCATCGGCGCGGTGCACATGCTGCTGCTGCGCGCGGTCATCCCGTACCACGTCTACTTCCACGGGTGGCACCGAGAGCGGCGCTACTCCGGAGACGCGTTGAACGACAAGTCGAGCCACCACGTCGATGCGCTGTCTTGGTTCGCCGGAGCCGACCCGGAACGGGTCGCTGCGTTCGGCGGTCGGCGCGTGTTCGTCGCCGATGCCAACGCCCCGCTGCGCTGCAGCGAGTGCGAGCGAGCGTGCCCGTACCGGGTGGGTCACGACTTGCGCGAAGGCGGGCGGCAGGACGTGCTGCGGACGGACTCGCAGCTCTCGTGGCTCGGTGGCGACGACGTATTGACGCAGCGGGATCGATGCGTCTTCCAGCCCGGAGCCGACATCCTCGACCACGCGGTGCTGAACCTGCGTTTCGCCAACGGCGTGGTCGCGCAGATCTTCTACTCGCTCTTCGGCTTCGACACGGACGACCAGGAGACCCTGGAGATCGTCGGCACCAGCGGCCGCCTGCGCCTCGTGCGCCACACGGGGAGGTTGGAGATCGCGCGCGACCACGGCAGGAGCGAAGAGGTCATCGACGCCCGCGACGAGCACCACGCGATGGTCCACTTCGGCGCCGACGCGCGCCTGGTCACCGAGTTGCGGGCCTTCGCCGACGGCGCCGCGCCGGTGGTCGGCAGCCGGGAGGGATTCCACGCCAGCGCGACGGTGTTCGCAGCGTTGGACAGCATCGCCGCGGACGGGGCCGTGAAGGTGGTCCCAGCGATCGGCGGAGCGCTGCAGGAGCACTGACGGCGTCGTTCACAGGGGGCGCAACAACCCATCGCGCTTGCAAGTCGCGGGGGCGCGGGTGAAGTTGACAAGGCGCGAAGCGCCGGGCTAGCGAACGGATCCGTCGCGCTGCTGCCGTCGAGTCGTCACCGAGGTCGAGATCGCATGCGTCCTGCCGAGCTTTCCCACCGTACCCGCCGTAAGGCGTTGGAAACGTTGTCCCGCGACGAGTTCGACGTGTTGGTGATCGGCGGCGGCATCACCGGCGCCGGCATCGCCCGCGAGGCGGCGCTGCGCGGGCTGCGCGTCGCCCTGGTCGAGCGCCGCGATTTCGCGGTCGGCACCAGCAGCCGCTCCTCGAAGCTCATCCACGGCGGCCTCCGCTACCTGCAACAGGGCGATGTCGGGTTGGTCATCGAAGCCGCCAACGAGCGTCGCGTCCTGCGCCGCCTCGCGCCGCATCTGGCCCGGCCGCTGCGCATGGTGGTGCCGGTGCAGGGGCGCTCGGGCTGGGCCAAGATCCGGGCCGGCCTGTGGACCTTCGACAAGATGGCGCGGGTCACGCGCGAAGAGCGCAACCAGATGCTCGACCGCGAGGAAGCGCTCGCGCTCGAACCGCTACTCGACGCCGAGAAGGTTTACGGGGCCGGCGTCTACTACGAGTGCCTCACCGACGACGCCCGACTGGTGCTCGAGAACGTCAAGTCGGCCGCGGCCTACGGCGCAGTCGTCGCCAACTATGCGACGGTCACCAGCTTCCTCAGCGAGGACGGGCGCATCACGGCGGGCGTCGTCCACGACACGCTCGCCGATACCGCCTTCCCGGTGCGCGCCAAGGTCGTGGTCAACGCGGGTGGCCCGTGGGTCGATGCGGTGCGGCTCCTGCAGGGAAACGCCGAGAAGCCGCGGCTGCATCTCACCAAGGGCATCCATCTGATCTTGCCGCGCGAGCGTCTGCCGGTACGCAATACCATCGTGATGACCGCGAGCGATCGGCGCTCGGTCTTCGTGGTGCCGCGCGGCGACGTGGTCTATCTCGGAACCACCGACACGAACTACGTGGGACCGTACGACGATCCGGCGGTGACGGTCGAGGACGCGCACTACCTCCTCGAGGCGGCGAACCGAACCTTCGCGGTCGACGAGCTCGGGCTCGCCGACGTCGTCGGCGCCTGGGCCGGGCTGCGGCCGTTGCTGCACGAGGAGGGCAAGGCGCCGAGCGAGATCTCCCGCAAGGACGAGATCATGGTGAGCGACAAGGGGCTCATCTCGATCGCCGGCGGCAAGCTCACCACGTACCGCAAGATGTCCGAGCGCATCTTGACGATGATCCTCACCCAGCTCGCCGAGAGCGAGACGTCGCCGCCCGAGCAGTCGGTGGCGGCGAGCGACGAGGCGCGTCTCTGCGGCGGCGACATCGAAGAGCCGATGGAGGCCTACCTCGATCGACTGCGGCGCAAATGGGCGGGCGTCGATGCGGACGTGGTCGAGCGGTTGGTCGCGACCTACGGCACCAACGGCGAACGCATGGTCGAGGGGATCGCCGCCGAGCCGATCCTGGGCGAACGTTGCGCCCCGGGCTCGGCCGTCACCCGGGCCGAGGTCGAGTACGCCGTGCGCGAAGAGATGGCGCTGACTCTCCAGGACTTTCTCGATCGCCGGGCGCGCCTCTTCCTCTGGGATCCGGGCAACGGGCTCGACGAAGCCGAGGCCGCCGCCCGCTTCATGGCGGCCAAGCTCGGCTGGAACGCCGCCCGCATCACCAGCGAGGTGGCGGAGTACCGCACCCACGTGCAAACAACGCTCGCCTTCGCTCAGCCCGAGACTCCCGCCGGCGAGGCGCCGCGCGCCGCGTTCGCCTGACATGACCGAAGATACCCACCGCAAGCATCTGGTCGCCGAGCTCGGCGCCGAGGCCGTTCGCTGGGACGACGAAACGCTGATCGCCCATCGGCGCGACACGTGGTGCCTGTCGGTGCTGCGCTCGATGCGCGACGAGATCGCGACACGGCCCTTCTGCGTCGTCAGCCCCGCGAGCATGGACGACGTCGCGCGCGTGCTCCGCTACGCCTCGCAGCAGCGCCTCGCGGTCGTCCCGTTCGGCGCCGGCTCCGGCGTCTGCGGAGGAGTCCTGCCGGAGAACGGCACCATCGTCGTCGACCTGCGCCGGCTCGACCAGGTGCTCGAGGTCAACGACCCCGGCCTCTACGTGCGTGCCCAGGCCGGGGTGATGGGCGACCGCCTCGAAGCTCACCTCAACGAGCGTGGCTTCACCATGCGGCACTTCCCCCAGTCGATCGCCCTGTCGACCGTCGGGGGCTGGGTCGCCACCCGCGCCGCGGGCCAGTACTCGACGCGCTACGGCAACACGGAGGACATGCTCCTGGCGCTCGAAGCGGTGCTCCCGGACGGATCGCCGGTGCGCACGCGCATCGGCCCGCGCTCCGCCACCGGGCCCGACGTGCGTCAGGTGTTCCTCGGCGCCGAAGGAACGCTGGGAATCGTCACCGAAGTGACTCTCCGGATCCTGCCGCTGCCCGAAGCGACGCGCGGCCAGTCGTTCCGCTTCGCGGGCATGGAGGCCGGGCTCGAGGCGATTCGTCGGCTCATGCGTGCCGGCTGGCGGCCGCCGGTGGTGCGCCTCTACGACGCGCCCGAGGTGGGACGCCTGTTCCCCGACCAGGACAAGGACGGCTGCTCGCTGTTGCTGCTGCTCTCCGAGGGGGTGACGGGGCTGGTCGAGGCCGAGGCCGCTGGCTGCGCGGCGATCTGTGAGGCCGCCGGCGGCGAAGACGTCGGCGACGCCCCGGTGCAGAGGTGGATCGGTGAGCGCAACCACGTGCCGACCTTCGAGTCGCTGCTGGAGAAGGGGCTCGTGGTCGACACCATCGAGGTCGCGTCGACCTGGGATCGCATTGCCGAGCTCTACCGCGCCGTGATCGCGGCGCTGAACACGGTTCCCGGAATCGTCGTGGCCTCCGGGCACTCCTCCCACAGCTACGCGCAGGGCACCAACATCTACTTCACGTTCGCCGCGTACCCGGAGCAGCGTGAACAGATGGAGGCGACGTACCTGACGTGCTGGGAGAAGGCGATGGAGGCGACGCTGGCGTGCGGTGGGACGATCGCCCACCACCACGGGGTCGGCCGCCTGCGCGTTCCGTGGATGGAGCGCGAGCTCGGCTCTAGTCTCGAGGTCCTGCGCCGCATCAAGGCGGCGCTCGACCCCGAAGGCATCATGAACCCCGGAGTGCTGCTGCCTCCGGCCTGAGGGCGAGGTCGTCATCGGCCTGCGCCAGCGACCATGCGACACGTCATGGCCATCGACGCCGGCACCACCGGCGCCCGGGCGCTGCTCGTCGACGCCGGCGGCGGCGTCGTGGAGCTCGCCTATCGCGAGCTGACCACGAGCTACCCGCGGCCGGGTTGGGTGGAGATGGACCCGGAAGCGATCGTCGACGCCTGCATGGAAGCGGCCCGCGAGTGCCTCGCGCACGCCGGCGTGCAGCCGGCGGAGCTCGCTGGCGTCGGGATCGTCAACCAGCGCGCGACCACCATCGTCTGGGATCGCAGGACGCTGCGGCCGGTGTATCCGGCGATCGTCTGGCAGGACGATCGTACGGCGCCGCGCGTCGCCGAGCTCGTCGAGGCCGGCATGTTCGTCAGCACGATGGCTTCGGCGACGAAGCTCGAGTGGATCCTCGCCGAGACCGGAGTGGCGGCCGCCGACGTTTGCTTCGGCACCGTCGACAGCTGGCTCGCGGCCAAGCTCTCCGATGGCGAGGCGCACGTCACCGACAGCTCGAACGCCTCGTGCACGGGTCTCTACGACCCTTTCGGCGATCGCTGGGACCCTGCGCTGCTGGAGATGCTGCGGATACCGCCGGCGGCGATGCCGGAGATCGCTGCCTCGAGCGGCGTCGTCGCGTCGACGAGCAGGCGCGTCTTCGGCGCCGAAGTGCCGATCGCGGGCATGGCGGGTGACCAGCAGGCGGCGATGTTCGCCGAGTTGGGCTTCGCGACCGGAGCCATGAAAGCGACGTTGGGAACCTCGGCCATGGTCGACGTGCACATCGGCGACGCTCCGGTGCTGTCGTCACACGGCGCGTTCCCGCTCGTCTTGTGGAAGCTGCACGGCCAGATCGCTTGGTGCCTCGAAGGCTCCGTGGTCACCGCCGGTGCTGCCGTGCAGTGGCTGCGCGACGGCCTCGGCATCATTCCCAGTCTCGAAGCGAGCGGGACCGTCGCCACGAGCGTGCCGGACTCCGGCGGCGTGTGGGCTGTTCCGGCACTACAGGGCTTGGGCACGCCGCACCAGCGGCCGAAGGCGCGTGCACGCATCGGTGGCATGAGCCGCGCCACGACCCGGGCGCACGTCGTGCGCGCCGTGCTCGAAGGCATCGCCTACCGCGTGCGCGAGGTGGTCGACGCGCTCGCAGCCGACGTCGGCGATGCGCAGGACGCTCGCCTGCGCGTCGACGGTGGTGCGGCGACCAACGACTTTCTTCTGCAACAGATCGCCAACGCGACCGGCCGCGAGGTCGAGCGGCCGGACTGAGTGCAGGCGTCGGCGCTCGGTGGCGCGAATCTGGACGGGCTCGCAACCGGCGTCTGGCGCGATGCGGAAGAACTGGCCGGAACCTGGCGTTCGGGCGGAACCTGGGCCCCCGAGGGCAGTGACGAGGCGCGCGAGCGACGCTTCGAGCGCTGGCGATCTCGGGTCGGGCCATGTCGCGAGGAGACTCTCGATTGACGAGGGCGAAGGTTCGCTTCGCCGCCGACCCGCGCTTCTGGAGTGGCGCCGAGCAGTTCGCCCGCGGCGAGTACTTCGACGCTCACGAGACCTGGGAAGACGTGTGGCGGGAGGCCAGCGGTGAAGAGAAAGTCGTGCTCGGCGCCCTGATTCAGGCGGCGGCCGGTCTGCTCAAGCACGAGCAGGGCAACGTCAACGGCATGCGCCGCCTGCTCGATCGAGCCTGCCGGGTGCTCGAAGCGCCGCCGGTGGACTCACCTTTCGATGCCGAAGCGTTGGCGGCGGAGTTGCGCGTGGTCCGGGCCGCGGCCGATGCGCCGGTGCGCGCCCGGCCCCGCTTGCTTTCGGCGCCGAGCCGGCGAGGATGAGCGCATGCTGCGGAGCCTTCTGATCGCAACGTCGAGTCTCGCGTTCGCCGCCTGTACGGCACTGTCGAACGAACCCGTGACCTTTCAGTTCGAAGAGCCGCGGGTGACCTGCACCCAGGCCTTGCGCGCTTCCGGTATGGCCCTGCGCAAGCTCGGCTACACCGTCGAGGACGTGGTGCCGGCGATCGAGGGGGAGCCCGGGCGGGTGACGGCGGTGCGGCAGACGGGTTGGACGGCGGCAGATCCACGTGCGGGCGAACGGCTCGAGGCGTCGATCGAGCTCAGCTGCGACGATGCCGGCGCTTCGTTGGCGGGCGTGGCGGCGGGCTCGGCCGGCGATCGCCTGCGTTTTCCGGGTGAGTTCGAGTCGGCTTTCCGCGAGGCGCTGGCGGCGCAGCATCCGGGGGCGCGCGGCAAGGGAGTGCGCCCCCGGGCGATACCCGAGAAGGGCCTCTCGGTGCGGCTGATCCCGCTGCGCCCGGAGGACGAGGTGCCGTGGGCACCGGGCGCTGCCGCCGGCGTCGGTCTCGTGGCGGTGCGC
>CALJUJ010000040.1 GCA_937975525.1 uncultured bacterium | reverse complement strand
TCGAGGGTTTCGGCGCAATGCAGCTCTTCGACCTCGATGCGGATGCTGGCGAGCGGCACAACCTCGCTACCGAACAACCTTCGGTAGTCGCGGAGCTCGTGCTCGATGACCGGCCGAGCGTGGAATCGATGGCCGACGAAGCGGAGGCCGAGCTCTCCGAGGCCGACAAGGCGCGCTTGCGCGCGCTCGGCTACCTCGACTGATTGCGCCGGCTCAGAGCGCCTCGAGGAAGACGTCCTGACAACGCGGCGGGTGTTGACTGCCGATGGCCCGCAGCGGCAGCAGCCGCCACCACCAGGGAACGGCGGCGGCGAGCTCGTTGACCTCGCCGGCCAGGCCGACCTCGTGACGCGCACCGGCGCGCTCGTAGACCACGGCGACTTCGGGGTGGCGGAAGAGGTAGCTGCGGAACTGCGGCCAGGGCAGCAGGAATCCCTGCTCGGCATAAGGCCGCAAGCCGGGGTCGTCGGTGGCGACGATCGTCACCGGATCACGATGCCCGTCGCGCAGGGGAAGCGTGCGGCGGATGACGTAGTGGTTCGACTCACCGTTCACGGTGATCAGGTTCGCGTACATGTTGTAGCCGAAGGCGGTCTTCACCTCGGTGTACGGCGTCAGCCCGTTCAGGAACGCGACCGCGACGATCAGCGCGCCGGCCGGGGTCAGGGACCAGCGCAGGGGCGACGCCGGTGCGAGCGAGCGCACCAGGGTGAGCAGCCACCACATGCTGAAGGGAATCCACAGCACGAACGGCAGCGACCGCACGAGGATCGCCGCGATCCCGGCTGCCGGCAGCACCGCAGCGACGACGAGGACGGCGCCGGCAGCGGCGAACGCCGTCGCCGCGCCGCGCCGCAGGAGCTGGGGAGCGCCGTGCATGGCGGTATCGATGCGCGCTGCGGTCGCGTCGCCCACGAAGAGAAAGAAGAGCGGCAGCAGCAGTGCCGTGAAGTCGTAGAAGTGCTGGTGGAAGTCGTACGAGATGCCGGTGTGGAAGCCGGTGGCGACGAAGACGCCGAGCGGGCGACTGGGCGGCCAGAGAAGCAGCGGCGGCACCGCGAGCTCGACGAGGGTCGGGCCCCAGACGGTCGCGAGCCCGCCCCAGGAATCGGCGGCGAACGCCGGCAGGCCGAAGCCGTCGAGCCATTGATTGACGAAGTGCAGACCACAACTCACGCTCGGATCGAGAAAGCCGGCGTTGAGCTTCGCGAAGGCAGCGAAGGAATAGAACACCAGCAACCCGCAGCGAATCGTCGGGAACATCTGCTCCGGTCGTGCACGGGCGACGAGCACCGCGAGCGAGACCAGCGCAGCGACGATCCAATGATTGCCGGTGATCGGCATCTCCGCCACGGCCGAGGCGACGCACGCAGCGGAGGCGACCATGAGGGTGGCGCGACTAGGGTACAAACCCAGCGCCAGCGCGGCCGCACCGGCACCGAAGTTGGTCCAGCCGACCAGGCCGGGCAGGCTAGCCAGCGCGTAGTTGCCGACGACGTGGGCCAGCAGCGCCACCGCCCATAGGCGCGCAAATACACGCGCGCGCGGGCTCGTGAACGGCTCGAGCGACGACACCGTGCTGCTCGTCAGCCTCGACGGAGCCGTCAGGCGGCGGAAGAGCCGACGTCGCCGGGCGTGGGCGCCGGCGCGGGTCGCCGACGACGCGTGAGCCAGGCGCGCCAGCGTGCGGCCGTACGCCGGAAGGGATACGCCATCTGGCCACGGAAGCTGTCGGGAATGACGGGATCCTCCGGACCGAAACGGCACACGCCGTAGGCCTCGGGCAGACGGTCGGGGCAGTAGTAGGTGCCCATGGCGAGATCGATGAACGGGAAGACCAGGCAGAGGTTCTTGTCGACCGCCTCCGGGGCGCTGGAGTGATGCCAACGATGGAAGCGCGGGCTGACGAACAGATAGTTCAACGGCCACGGCCAGGCGAAGTCGATGTTCGCGTGCTCCCACATCGCCGTGGCCAGCACCACGAAGGTCGCGATCGCCGTCGCCTCACCGTCGAGCCCGAAGGCGAAGTGCACGAACAGGCTCGCCAGCGCGATGGTGATGCCGTTGACCGGATGAACACGCGCGTGGGTCAACCAATTGACCTCGCGGGTCACGTGGTGCAGCGCGTGGTAGTCCCACAAGACCTTGTGCGCGAACCAGTGCTCGAGCCAGACGCCGACGTCGGCGACCAACATCACGAACAGCACCTGGACGACGAGGTGCTGCTCGCCGACGATGCCGCCGAAGAGATGGTACGGCATGTAGGGCTCGAGCAGGTGCGCGGTGAGGACGACCGAAAGCAGGGTGAACACCGGCGTGCTGACCGCGGCGTTGATGATGGGGTAGAGGGCCTCGTTCTTGAAGTCGGTCTTGAAGAACTTCTGTCCGGGCACCGCCGGCCGGATCCGCTCGAGGAGGAAGAAGACGCAGCCGGCGAGGTAGAGATTGGCGACGCTGCCGACGATCATCAGACCGTATTGCAGCACCGCTTCGCCGACCGTCACCTGGGCCCAATTCTGTGCGACTTCCATTCCTTCACCCTCCCCCGCTCACCTCGGCTGCTCCCGCGGCAGGCGTTCGCTGGCCGAAGAGAGCAATTCTGGTACCTCCCGCCCGGCGAAAAGGCCGCGCGCCAAAGCTGGAGGTGCCGCGGGGGCGACGCGACGAGATCGTGACACCGAAGCACCAGACAGTCCAGGCAAAGGTGCGCGGACCACCCACCGCCGGGCCGCGGCGGGCTCAGTCGGGAGCGAGCGAGGCGAGCAGCTCCGGATCGTCGGTGAAGATCCCGTCGACACCGAGATCGATCAGTCGCTGCATGCCCGCGGCGTCGTTGACCGTCCACGGGTGCACTTTCAGCCCAAAGGCCCGCGCGCGCTCCATCAGCGCCTCGTCGACGGTCGTCGCCGGCGGTTGCAGGATGAGCGCCGGCGGCTCGTAGCCGCCGGGAAGGTCGGGGTCGATCCGGGCGAGCGCGATCAGTTCGTTGGCGTCGTACGCCGTGAGCACGCTCGCATCGAGCTCGCGCACGCGGCCAACCGGGCGGCGGTCGAACGAAGCGAAGGCCGCTCGATCGAGCGCGCCGAAGGAGGCGAACATCGCCAGCGTCTCGTCGACGATGGGCGGCGATACCTGCTTGAACTCGACGGTGATCGGCACTCCGTCGAGCAGCGCCAGCGCCTCCTCCAGCGTGGGGATCCGCAGTCCCCGACCACGCCACGGGTGCGTGGCGCCCCCGTCGCGCGAGAAGTGATGGCCGGCATCGAGCTGGCTCAGCTCGGCATGGGTCATGTCGCGCACGACGCCGCTGCCGTCGGTCGTACGGTCCACCGTGCGGTCGTGCAGGATGACGATGACGCCGTCGGCGGTGGCGTGGAGGTCGAACTCGATGACGTCGGCACCGACGCGCAGCGCGTTCTCGTAGGCGACCAGCGTGTGCTCGGGCGCCAGACGACCGCCGCCGCGATGGGCGATGTTGAGGAACGCGTCGCCGAGAAACGCCGCCTCGCCCGGAGCACCGTCGTCGTCGCCGCAGCCGGCGAGCGACGCGAGCAGGGCGAAGCAAACGATCAGGCGCTGGCCGCGGCCACTCATCGGACCCGCTTGCGCGGCTGGGGCTTGGCTTTGGGTTTGCTCTTCGGCTTGCTCTTCGGCGTGGCCCGGGCGGTTGGCTTGGGCACCGGCTTGCCGCTGTCGAGAACGCTGCAGTCGACGCCCTTTGAATCGCAATAGCGCTCGAGGCCCGGACGCGCGATCTCGAGGGCGACCGCGAGGATCAAGTCGTCGTCGTCGAAGCCACCGGGAAGGAAATCCGGCACCGCGTCGACGTCCTGCAACAGGTACAACAACGCGACGGCGATGATGGCGAACGAATAGAGCGGGATGTTGGTGCACTCGCCTTCCGCGTAGTCGCGCACGAGCTCGGTCGCCAGGTGCACGCGGTCGCGTAGGTAGGGAAGCCGATCGTGATGCGGCTCCGCCTTGGAACGGATCTCGTCGCATCGTTCGGCCAGCGTGAAGACATCGTCCGGCGCAATGGTCCGGCATTTGTCGACGAGATAGGCGTGGGCGTCGCGTCGGTTCACTACCATGCGCGGACCAAACACCGACCGGAGCGGCAGGTCAAGCACGGGCACGATTGGCGCGCGGGGCACTTCACGTGGCGGTGGCTTCCGGAGCGACGGGATCGGAGGGATCCCGAGCGACGCGCCTCCCGCGGACGACACGATGCACTATAGAACAGCGTTCAACAGCACTTCGTCGGGTCGCATGCTCCATGCGCCCTGCTGCACGTGGCGCGAATCCGCCGCCGCGGATCGGTGCGACCGGTCGATATCCGCCAGTTCCACCGCGAACGCCCCGATCCGACTACAATGCGGTGGCTTCGGACTGATTTGGCAGACGCTTTGCAATTTCCCTTGAGTAACGAGTGCACACACTCGAAAACTGATCTGGGGAGATCGTCCATGTCCGAATTCATCCTTCATCCCATCCAACTCGCCATCGCCGCACTGATCTGCGTGGGCTCCATGGCCGTCTATTCGGCCGACTTCTGGTCGCATCCGACGCCGCTGCCCCCGGAATCCGTGCGCATGGCCGACACCTGGGCCGTCCCCGGCCGCTGAGTCACCCCACCCCGGCGTAGCCCCGGACGCGCCCGCCGTGCTACTCGCTCCTCCCCATGGGGAGGCAGACGAGCCAGGAGAGCACGATCACCGGCAGCGATCGTCCGCTGTCGGTGGCCGCCTCACGCCGCCTGCTGATCGCGGTCGGTAGTGTATTCGCGCTGACCATCGCCGCGTACGCGACCCTGTGGGTCAACCTACCTGCCGGCCACCAGCACGCCTTCGGTCTGCACCCGCCGTCGATCGCCCTGTCTCGAGCGCTGTGGCCCTCCCCCGAAATCACCGTCACCGCCGAGCGCTTCGCGCATGCGGGAACCCTCCTCGTCGCGCTGCAATGGCTCCTCTACCTCGTCGCCATCGCCTGCGCGGCGGCGGCGGGTCGCTGGGGCGAGGATCAGCGTGCCAGCCAGGCGACCGTCGCAACGACCGTGCTGGCCACGGTCGCCGCCCTACTCTTCCCGACGGTTCTCTCTGCCGACGTCTACCACTACGCACTGCAAGGTCGCCTGTTCGCCGTGCACGGGCTCAACCCCTATGTCGACTCGGGCGCCGCCATCGCCGACGATCCGTTCTACCGCCTCGCCGTGTGGCGCGACATGACCACGCAATACGGGCCGCTCTGGAACCTGGTGGCCGCTGCCATCGGCTGGCTCGGCGCCGGTGACCCAGTTGCGACCGCGATCGGTTTCAAGGTCGTCGCCGGCGCCGCGCACGTCGCCGCAACGATGGCGGTGGTAGCACTCGCCGGCCGCATCCCCGGAGGTCGCGCCGACGTGGCCGCGATCCTCTTCGGCTGGAACCCGATCCTGCTGCAGGAAGCTGCCGGCAGCGGGCACAACGACTCCCTGATGCTGGCGTTGGCGCTGGCTGGTGTCGCGGCGCTCGCCGCGAAGCGCGCGCTGGTGGGGGTCTCGCTGCTGGCCGCGTCGATCGCGGTGAAGTGTTTGCCGTCGCGCACGTGCTGGCACGGCAAACATGGACCTGGCGCTTGCGCAACGCCCTGCTCTGGGGCGCCCTCGGCACGGCCACGATCGCCCTGCTCTACCTGCCTTTCGCCGCGGACATCAGCTCGCCCGCGCAGTTCTTCGCAGGCGTCACGAGCGACCTGAACCCGATGCCGAACAACGTGCAAGACACGATGGACCCAGAGGCACCGCTGCCGCTGATCCTCGCGGCTGTCCTGGTCGTCGGGGTTCTCGGCTCTCTCGTCTGGGTGACGCGCACCAACGCGCCCTGGTCGCGGGTCCTCTTCGCCTACGGCCTGGCGAGCTTCTTCTATGCGTTCGTCGTCTACGGCGGCAGCTTCGCCTGGTATCTGGTGTCGCCGATGGCCGGAGCGGTGCTCGGGCCGCCCGGACGCGTTCGATTCTATCTGCTGGCGTTGCTGCTCGGCATCGGCGCCAGCCTGATGATCGCGATCGTGTGGGTTCGGCCGCTCAGCGACTTTCCGTAGTGGCGGGGTCGACCCGGGCGAGCACGCGGGCGACGTCGTCGGCGTAGATCTCGCGCCACTCGTCGCTCGCCACGAGCAGCGTCGCGAGACTGTTGTCGCGTTCGATCAAAACGTAAGCGACATCGAAGGCCTCGAGGGGCTCGCGCCATTGTGGCGTCAGCCGAAAGGTCTTCAGGTACTCGCCGAGGAAATCGCCGTACACGTCGGCGCGACCGTCGACGAACGGCCGGATGCCGCGCCACACCAAATACCCACCCCAGATGTAGGTATTGTACACAGGCGCGTCGGCGAGCCCCTCGCGCTCGATGAAATCGACGGCCGCCACCGGGTACTCGGTCGCGATGGTGGCCTCGTTGGCGGCCAGCTTGGGCCCGGTCCACGACAGCACTCCGAGAACGGCGACGCCGAGAATCGCCGCGTTGAGGACACGCTTGACGCCTCCGACCGGTTCGTCCGGCGCATCGTGCACCAGTCGGTACACATGGGTGGCGCGCAAGTTGTCGTAGAGCGAGCGCGCTACCACGGGTGTGGCGACGATGGCGAACAGCGCGATGTGGCGCCGCGACATCAGGCCCGCGGCCGCGGTACCGAGGAACAGCAGCACGTCGGTCCACGGCGGGCGGCGCGGCGCCACGGCCCACGAGGCCACGCCGACGAACAACATCGCCGCAAACGGCCAGTACATCGGCAAATGGAAATCGGGCGACGTCCACTCGACGATGTTCTGCTGCATCAGGTCGGAGCCCAGGGTCCCGAACGGGTAAGTCCACAGATGCCACCCGTTCGGGTTGGCGAGCGCCGCGACGAAGCAGGCAACCGCGACCCCGACCAGCCAGCGCACTCGCGTCGCATCGCCGCCGGGCGCATCGGCCGCGCGCGCCGCGGGCGACGGCACGACGATCTCCGCCAACTCGCCGGCGGCATACGTCAGCAACACGACGACCCCGAGCAGATAGCCACTGTGGAAGTTGACCCAGGCGACGGTGAGCAACGGCAGCCACAGCAGAATGCGCGGCGCGTAGCGCCCCTCGCGCACACGTTCGACGACGAAGACGAACATGGCCATGAACAACATGTTCATGACCTGAGGGCGCGCGCCGAACGACGGTGATGCGGCGAACGCAGCGACCAGCGTCACGGCGCCGGCGAGGTACGGCTGCCCGGCGCTACAGCGGAAGACGAGCCAGAACGCCGCCGCCGAAAGGCAGGCGAACAGAACGCTCAGGGCGACGAGCCCGCCAGTGGCCACGGCGAGCCACATGACGGCCTCGGTCAGCCACTCGTGTGTGACCCACTCGACACCGAGGCGCGTGAGCGAGAACGGGTCCTCACGGGGGATGCCGCTGTCCCAGATGAGCTCGCCGGTGCGCAGGTGCCACCACATGTCCGGGTCGAGCGTTTCGTACGTCCCCATCGTGAAGAGCACGAGCCCGACGACGACGGCGAAGACGCGCTTGATCGTCAACACCGGGTCGGCACCTGGGCACGCCGCGACCGCCGAGCTTGCATCGGCGCGCAACCGCGATTCAAGCGGGAGCCCCACCCGCGGGAGCGATCGTCAGCGCATCGCCGACCTTCACCCCGGTGCGGGCGATCGTGCCCGTCGGCAGCTCGAGCACGCTGTGCGCCGCTTTGACCTTCGGCGAAATCGAGCTCACCGGCTGCTCTTCGATGAGCTCGACGACGCGATGGTCCTCGTCGATGAAGATCAGGTCGATCGCGTAGCGCATGAAGTACATGTGCACCTGGTTGCAGGGGCGGATCCACAAGCCGTGCCCTTCGGGCAGCGTCTTGGTGCCGAGCAACCCCTTCATACGCGTCCAGTGGGTATGCGCGGGACGCAACTGCGAAGCGATCGACGTACCGTTGGCGAGGGTTGCTTGAAGCATCGGCTTGGCCATCGTCAAGGCTCCGGGGTCGCCGTCGGCGCCGGTTCATCGGTCGCCGTCGCGGTGGCTGTGGCTGTCGCCGTCGGCGGCGGCGACGGGGGCGCACTCGGTGTCGCCGTCGCCGTTGCCGTCGAGGTCGCCGTCGGCGCCGGCAGCTCGCCATCCTGCAGCGGCACGATGCGCGCCTGGGCGAAGACGACGTTCTCGCCGTCGTACACGCCGTTGCCGCCCGGCGTGTAGCCGTCCCCGGCGGCATCGTAGACGAGAACGTCGATGGCCGGGTCGAACGAGCCGTCGCCGTCGATGTCGAGGAAGGCGTCGACCGGGAGGTCGGTGAACGCTTCGCCCGGGTCGCGCATGCCGTTGCGGTTCGTGTCGGAGAACGGCTCGCGCCCGAGAGTCGCCGCCAGCACGGGAATCGGAGCCGCGAAGTCGTCGACGGCGCACGATGCCGCGAAGCTTGCGCGGGCGCGGCCGTTGGCATCGGTCACGGCGCTTCCGGAGATGAGACCGCGGCCCGGAGCAGCGAAGAAGCCCACGACCTCGCCGGCGCCGG
>CALJUJ010000039.1 GCA_937975525.1 uncultured bacterium | reverse complement strand
TCGGCGGTTCCCCAGTTGCGTGCGTGGACGATCGCTGGCCGCAGCTGGCGAACGAGGCGCGTGAGCCCGCCGATTGCGGCGAACGCGCCGCGCCCACTGGTGGCTTGGTGGTGGACGAGCGCGCCGATGCCGACGAACTCGTCCTCGAGCTTGCTCGCGCCACGCAGGCAACAGACGTGGTGCTCGAAGTCGTCGCGTGTGGCGCGCACGATTTCGAAGAGGTTGCGTTCCATGCCGCCGACGTCGATGCGGTCGACGACGTGCAGGATGCGGGCGTCGGTCGAGCTCATCGGTCGGTCGCGTTCGCGACCTCGTCGAGGACGGTGGCTACGGACTCCGCCATGACGTCGGCCCGATGTACGACGTCCGGACGTGCGTACGCTCGTATGGGGTCGATGCGCCAGGCATGGGCGAGGCGACCGAGGCTCGCCGCGATCCCGGCGGGTTCGTCGCGGGGCACGAGCACGGCTCCAGGCACGTCCTCGAGGAAGCGTGCGACGGCGCTGTCGGGCGGCGCCACGGCGAGGATTGGACGGCCGCTGCGAGCGTACTCCCACAGCTTCGAGGGAAGGCTGCTGCCGAACGCGTCATGGTTCTGGAGCACGACCAGCACGGAAGCGCAGCGAATTGCCTGGAGCGCCTTGTCGTGCGGTTGGCGCGGGTGCACGGTGACGTGGCGGGCGAGGTCGAGCGCGTCGATCGCCCGCCGCAGCTCAGGCTCCACTTCGACGGTCACGCCAAGCAGGTCCAGCCGCGTTGCTTGCGGCAGATCATGCCGGTCGAGGGCGAGACGGATGCCGCGGAGCAGGCCATCGGTCGGTCGATAGGAGCCCCCGAGTGTGCCTGCGTGGACGAGCGTGAACGCGTCGGTCGGCGGCGCCGGAGCGGCGTCGACGAAGTCGGATTCTTCGTGAGCGTTGGCGACGACGCGGACGCGCGCTCCGATCGCCTCGCCCTGGCTCGAGCGCAGACGATCGCCGAGCTCGCCGGTGGTGACGACGATTCGATCGGCGGTGGCGTAGACGCGGCGGGCCAGCCGCGCGTCTATGGAGCGGAGCACCGGTCCGAAGGGATGCAGCAGATTCCAGGGGTCGCGCAGCTCGGCGACCCAGGGCAGCTCCGTGCGTGCGCGCAGCGCAAGCGCCGCGACGTGGGCGCTGACCGGCGGGCTCGTCGAAAAGATCGCATCGGCCGGCCGTCGCCGTTGTTCCTGGGATGCACGCCATGCTGCCGTGATCGCCCACGAGGCGAAGCGATCCGGGAAGGTCAGGAGGGACCAATAGTGGCCGCGCCAAGAGAGGGCTTGCTTGGCGTCGATGCCGTGCGCGTAGATGGTCGTGCATGGCGGCGCGCTGGGCGCATCGGAGGCGGCGCGCGTGGCGGTCACCAAGATCGGCTCCCAGCCGAAGGCGGGTAGGTGTCGCGCAAGCCGAGTGGCGCGCAACGCGCCGGCGCTGACCGCTGGGGAAAAGTCGTGCGCCAGGATGAGAACGCGGCGGCGCTTCATGCCAGCCGTCCCGGCCAGACGCTTCGCAAGATGACGCGAAGGCTCGGGTCGAGCAGAAGCAGCAACGCCAGTGTCGCTCCTGCGAGACCGCCGACGGTGGCAACGAGGGCGACCGGAGATGCGGGATCGAGCGCGCCCAGGGCGGCCGCGGCAGCGACCGGGGTCAGCACCGCGACGAATGCGCGTCCGATCGGCCTCCAGGGGAAGGCGAGCTGCAACGTGTCGAGCGCGCCGCGGGCGTTGGCGACGATGAGGACGAGCCAAGCGAGCGAAGTCGCCAACCCGGCGCCGGCGAGGCCTCCGCTCGGCACGAGCAGAAAGTTGAGGAGGACGTTGATCAGCGCGGCTACCGCGACGTTGCGTGCCACCTGTACGGTGCGCTTGCGGATGGTCATCCCCGCGACCACGACGAAGTTGCAGCAGGAGAAGATGATCCCGGGAAGGATGTACGGCGTCAGCTCGCCGGCGCCCGCGTACTTCGCGGAGGCGACGGTGACGACCAGATCTTCCGCGAACAGGGCGTAGAGGACGGCGACGGGAACCAGCAGGGAAGCCGTCGTCGCCAGCGTCTGCGAGGCGGCGCGCGACGTGGCGTCGGCACCGCTCTCCGACCACAGCCGAAACAGCACCGGAACGGCCGCCAGCTGCATGGGTACGGCAACCAGCTCGCCGAGCTTGCCGAGAAGGTCGCAGGGGACGGTGTAGCGGGCGACTGCGTCGAGGCCGTGGAAGCGCTCGATCACGAAGCGATCGCCGTAGGCCAGCAGAAAGCGCGCCGAGCCGGCTGCGGCGAGCGGCAGTCCGTAGCGCAACGCGAGATCGAGCTCGCGCGGCAGCCGCGGGCGGGTGAACAGCCCGGCGCGCTGCAGGCTCCGCAGGCGCACGGCGAGCGCAGCGGCCTCGACCGCAATCGAGGCCGCCAAAACGGTGACGGCCAGGCGCGGACCGAACCACAAGCACACGACGACGACGATCAGGGTCGCATAGCGAATTCCGACGAGCGTCGCCGCGTGAATGCCGGCTCGCTCGCGGGCACGGTCGATCTGCGCGACGACGCTGGTGACGGCGCGGACGACCATGAGACCACTGCCGGCGACGAGGCATTGGGCGTACGGATCCGCCGCCACGTCGGTGGTGCTGGTGACGACGATGACGAGCATCGTCGCCGCTGTCCCGCTGGCTGCGAGCGCTGCCGTGATCCAGCCTTCGCAGGCGTGGCGAAGCGCCTGCGAGCCCTTGCGCCGAGCATCGTGATAGAGCCGCATCGCGGCGCTGCCGAGGCCGAGCCCGGCGACGAGAGTCAGCACGGCGATCGTCGCAAAGGCGAGGCTCAGCAAGCCGTACTGCTCACGGCTCAGCAACCGCGTCGTGATCGGCATGGAGATGACTCCGGCGACGACGAGCAGCGCGTGGGACACGTAGTAGATGCCGGAGGCCCGGGCGACGGAACGAAAGCCGTCGGCCGGGGAGCGGGGCACGGCGGCGCTGGTCACGTGTGCAAGGCTCCGATGCGACGGATCAACGGCGGACCGAGCCACTTGGTGAGCGACAGCGGGAGCCGCGGCCACAAGCGACGGGCGAGCGCCATCGCGGTCGTGGCATCGGTCGAGCCGGTCGGCAACGCACCGGCGGCGGCGCAGCGTCGGTAGGTCAGGAGCTGCGGCGTGAACCCCCAATGGCGCTTGAAGTCCCATGCGCCGCTGTCGATGCGGCTCCGTCCGAAGTCGAACCGTACCAGTCCGCGCGCCCGTGCCAGGTCCATCAACTCCCAGTACATCAGGTCGTTGGCTCCACGCGACGGCGCGTCGCGACGGCTACCGGCGTAGTAGGGGAGGATGGTGTCGCGGAAGACGAAGGACAGCACCCCGGCGACGGGGAGATCGTCACGCCAGACGACGCTGAGCAGACTGCGATCCCCGAGCTCGTCGACCAGCCGGCGCAGCCAGGTGCGTGGAAACACCGGCGTCGCGAGGCGACGGAGACTGCGGGCGTAGACGTCGTAGAAGGAATCGAGCTGCTCGGTCCCGGTGCGTAGCGACAGCCCATCGCGGCGAGCCCGCCGCACCATGTTGCGCCGCACGGCGGACATCGCCCGCCAGTGGCGATCGCGATCGTCGGGGATTTCTCCACGAAACACGCCATGCGTCGCCGGCATACGAACGAATCCAGCGTCGCGATGCTGGTCGCGGAGCTCGACGTACTCGACCCCGCGATCCCGGCCGAGCTCGACGGCGGCCGCGGCCAGCGCCTGCGCGGATTCGTCGTCCCGCGCGCAGACACCGGCCTCCACACAGAAAGGTTGCGACAGCAAGACCGGCCGCCCGAACGGAACGCGCACCTCGCACAGGGGCAGGACTCCGGCGATCTCGCCGTGGCGCCGGACCAGCAGGTCACATGCGGTGAAGCCGAACTCGGCAGCGAGGGCGCGACGCCAGGCGCGGCGGTGGAAGATGGTCGCGGAAGGCATGGCGTCGACGAAGCGATCCCACGCGCCGCCATCGTCGCCGAGACCGACGAGCTCGACGTTCATCGCGGGCGTGCCGCGGCGAGCCGCGCGACGATGCGCTCCGCGGCCCGACCGTCCCACAGCGGCGGGCGTTCGCCGCTCCCCTTCGCGGTCGACATGCGCTCCCGTGCGGCGGCGACGATGGTGCTGGCGCGCGTACCGCCGAGCACGTTGGTCCCATGAGCGATCGTCACCGGGCGCTCGGTATTGTCGCGCAACGTCACGCACGGCACCGACAGGCAGGTGGCCTCCTCCTGAACTCCGCCGGAGTCGGTGAGCACCAGGTGTGCTGCGCTCAGTAGGGACAGGAACGCCGAATAGGTGAGCGGTTGCAGCAAGGTGACGCGGCCCGGCGACGGTCCGGAGTCGGCGACGAGGTGGGGGGTGCGCACGCACGCCAGGCGCTCTCGCGTGCGCGGGTGGATGGGCAGGAGCACGGGCAGCTCGGTCGCGATCGTCGCCAACGCACCGAGGATCTCTTCCAGGCGTTCGGGTTCGTCGACGTTGGCGGCCCGATGCAGCGTGGCGATGGCGAAGCGACTCCCGGCCGGGAGAGCGACGCCGGTGATCGCCGCGGGCGACTGGGGAGCGAGGCGGGACATCATCCAGTCGAGAGAATCGACCATCAGATTGCCCACGAAGTGGATGTTGCCTTCCGCTACGCCCTCGCGACGGAGATTGACGTTGGCGCTCTCCTCGGTGGTGAACAGGTCGTCGGCGAGCGCGTCGACCACGACGCGATTGACTTCCTCCGGCATCGAACGGTCGAAGCTGCGCAGGCCGGCTTCGACGTGGGCGACGCGGATCCCGGACTTTGCGGCGACGAGTGCGCACGCGAGCGTCGCATTGACGTCGCCGAGGACCACGACCACGTCGGGCCGTTCCTTGGCCAAGACCGTCTCGAAGCGTTGCATCGCGAGAGCCGTCTGGCTGGCGTGAGAGCCAGAACCGATCGCCAGAGAATGATCTGCCGCTGGCAGGTCGAGCGTGCGGAAGAAGCTTCCCGCGAGCGCGTCGTCGTAGTGCTGGCCGACGTCGACGAAACAGTGGGACAGATCGTCGCGCGCGGCGGCATCGAGGGCGCGAAGAAGTGGGGCTGCCTTGACGTAGTTCGGTCGTGCGCCGGCGACAACGAGCACTTTCAAGGCCGCTCCCCTTGCCATGCGGGTTCGTAGCGGGGGGCTCCGGCGAAGTCGATGACCTCGGCCAGCGGAGCGAAGGAGCGCTCGCCGAGCAAGGTGCCGAGCCGCGACTCGGTGCGGCGAAGGTTGGCGTACTGGCGGAAGCGGGTGAAGGGACTACCGTCGAGACGGGGTTGCTCGGGATCGAGCTCCCACGGGTGCACGTAGACGATCGCCGGGGCGCCGTCGCGTGTCGAGATCCGGTCGATCGCCGCCCGGGTCAACGCCAGCGGCAGCAGCCGCAGGTAACCGCCCCCGGCGACCGGCCAGTTGCGGCCGAGCAGTCGCACCGTCGATGCCGGGATCTCGACGATCTCACCCTTCGCCGCGCGCAGGCGCACCGGGAAGCGGGGGAAGCCGGGAAACCCGTAGAGGTCGTGGCGGATCGGAAAGATGCTGGCGTCGTAGGCGAAGCCGGCGTCGACCAGGGCGTCGATCGCCCATGGAGTGCTCGGAACGATGGAGAAGCTCGCAGCGCGGAAGCCGTTCACCGGTGCGCCGGTGATGTCCTCGAGCACGCTCTTGGCGCGCCCTACGTCGGCGCGAAAGCGATCTCGTCCGAGCCGGTAGGCGAGGCGGTGGGTGTGGCCGTGGCAGGCGACCTCGTGTCCGGCGTCGCCGATGTCGCGCACCAGGTGCGGGAAGCGCTCGCCAACCCAGCCGAGGACGAAGAACGTGGCCCGAGCCGCGTGAGAGGCGAGCAGGTCGAGGAGTCGGCGCGTGTTGCCTTCGACGCGCGAAGGAAGGTGGTCCCACATGTCGGTCGGCACCACCGCGTCCATGGCGTTCGGGTGGAAGTACTCTTCGACGTCCACGGTGAGCGCGTGGACGCGCTGCGACCGGGGCGTGCTCAAGGCTCGGGTTCCTGCGCCGTCGCGTCGATCGCGTCCCAGCCGAAGAGCAGGATGCGCGCTGTGCGGAACAGAATCCGCAGGTCGAGCGCCAGCGACGCGCGTTCGAGGTACTCGAGGTCGAAGCGCAGCTTGGTGCGGGCGTCTTCGATCGTGCCGCTGTACGGCTGGTTGACGACCGCCCAGCCCGTAAGGCACGGGCGGGCCCGGTGGAGCTCATCGTAGCCTGGTAGCCGCTGGCGTAGCAGGCTCACGAACTCGGGGCGCTCGGGTCGGGGCCCGACGAACGACATCTCGCCGCGGAGCACGTTCCAGGCCTGGGGGATCTCGTCGATGCGTAGAGCTCGGATCCAGCGACCGACGCGGGTGGCTCGTTCGTCGTCGATGGACGCCCATTGCGGCCCGTGGTTCGCCTCCGCGTCGGGACGCATCGAGCGCAGCTTGTAGAGGACGAACGGGGCGCCATTGCGGCCGACACGCACCTGACGAAAGAGGACCGGTCCTCCGTCCTCGCGGCGGATGGCGAAGCCGACGACCAGGCAAACCGGGGCGCCGACCGCCAGCAGGCAGCTTGCCGCAACGACATCGAAGGCGCGCTTCGTCCAGCTCATGCTCACCGGCGCCGGCGTTGCCGGCGCGCTGCGGCTGCTGTAGCCGCCATTGGCCCCGGTCGGCAACCGAGGTCGGCGGGTCAGCGAGGGCGCTTGGGCATCAGCACGGTGTAGTCGAGGTCGAGGACGACGTTCGGATGGTACGACTTCTTGCCGCTCTTCTCGTCCGTGACCCGCAGCGGGATGTCGTTCTCCTGCGGGTCGAGGTTCTTCACGCCGACCAGTCGCAGGCGCAGGGCGGCGCAGTCGTCGCGACCGAGCTCGATCTTGTCGAGCACGTCGGTCCAGGCATAGAGCGTGTCGCCCGCCACCGTCGGATTCGCGTGGCTGCCCGCGTTGAAGCCGAGGACGCGGATGGCGTTCTCGAGTCCGTCGTTGGCGATCGCGTGCGTCGTCGAGATCACGTGACCCCCGTAGATGATGCGCTTGCCCAGACGCGATTTCTCCTGGAGCTGGTGGTTGAAGTGGACGCGCGCGGTGTTCTGGTACAGGCGGGTCGCCATCTGGTGCTCGGCGTCCTCCATCGTGATGCCTTGCGGGTGGGTGACCCGCTCGCCGACTTCGTAGTCTTCCCAGAAGAAGTCGCTGCCGGTGGCCACGGTGTCGAACTTCGCCAGGTCGAGCTCCTCGGGGACGACCAGATCTTCGACCGCGACCTGGGGCGGCAGATCGGGAGCGTCCTTGGCGCCGGAGTTGGTCTCCTTGTCGCGCTTGTTCACCATCGCCCAGCGGTAGAATTGCAGGACGACTTCGTCCCGCTGGTTATAGCCCTTGGTGTGAACCCAGACGATGCCGACGTCGCCGCGCGACGTCTCGCGCTTGCCGAGCACTTCGGTTTCCGAGCGCAGCGTGTCGCCGACGTAGACCGGGCGCAGGAAGCGAACGTCGGCGTATCCGAGGTTCGCCGGCGAGTTGAGCGACACCTCCTGGACGGCGCGCCCGAAGACGATGTGAAAGACGAGCAGGTCGTGCGCGGTCTCGCGGCGGAAGCCGAGGCTTCGGGCGAACTCGGCAGAAGAGTGCAGCGCGCGGCGGTCTCCGGTGAGAGCGATGTACAAGGCGAGGTCGCCGTCGAAGACCGTACGCGGCACGGCGTGCCGGAACACTTGTCCGACCGAGAAGTCCTCGAAGAAGTTGCCGGACGTCGTTTTCTTGCTCATCGTTCTCCCATCCTCCTGCCGTGAGTTTGCTGCGAGCCGTACGCACCCCTCCAGGTGAGCGCACCGGCCGCGCGAGGGCCGCGGAGCGGCGCTGCGTGCTGCGCGGGTGCCCGCGGTGGACGCGCCTCTTTCGGGGAAGATGCGGTTGCCGCCGGCGGCTTCGGGTATACGTTTCGCCTCGGACCGGTGCAACTCCGCACCGCCGGCCAGGGCTGGCACCGAACGAAGATCTCGT
>CALJUJ010000038.1 GCA_937975525.1 uncultured bacterium | reverse complement strand
GGGATACTGCTCGGCGAGCGCGCCGAGCTCCGCCGCACGCTGCGGCGCGCGGCAGCCGGCGATGACACGGTCGCCACGAGCCCCTGCTTGTCGGGCCAGCTCGAGTCCGATACCGCGGTTGGCTCCCGTGATCACGACGGTAGGCATGGCGTCCTCCTTGGTCTGGATGCTCGAGCAGTCGCGAACTTGCGCCGCTCACCTGCCACAGTATGCGTCGGCTTCCGCCAATGCCACGTCGAGCTTGGCGATTCCCTCGTCGATGTCGTCGCGGGTGACGATGAGCGGCGGCGCCAGGGCGAGGACCGTGCCGGGGTTGGCGGCCATCGCGATCATGCCGAGCTCCACCAGCTTCTTGCCGACGGCGAGCTTGCCGTTCGGGCCGGGCTCGAGCTTGCCGGCGATCGGCACCATCGGTTCCTTGGAGGCTCGATCCTTGACCAGCTCGAGACCGACGAACAGTCCCTTGCCGCGCACCTCGCCGACACTCGGATGGCGCTCGGCCAACGCCCGCGCCCGCTCGAGGAGGTAGTCGCCCATGCGTGCCGCGTTGTCGATCAGGCCGTCGTCCTGGTAGCAGGCGATGACTTCCAGTGCGGCGGCGCAACCGAGCGCGTGCCCGGCGTACGTTGCCCCGTGGCTGAAGAAGTGGTCGCGGAAGTGATCGCCGATGGCAGCGCGAGCGATCGCCGCGCCGAGCGGCACGAAAGCTCCATTGATCCCTTTGGCCATGGTCATCACGTCGGGGACCACGTTCCAGTGGTCGACGGCAAACCACTTCCCGGTGCGGCCGAAGCCGGTCATCACCTCGTCGGCGATCAAGAGGATGCCGTGGCGATCGCAGATCTCACGCACGCCGGGGAGGTACGCGTCGGGCGGGACGATGATGCCGTTCGCCCCGGTGATCGGCTCGAGGATCATGGCAGCGATGCGCTCGCCGCCTCCTTCCCACTCGATGACGCGCTCGAGGTAGGCGAGGTGGCGCTCGGCACAGTCCTCGGGATCGGTGGTGCCGAAGGCGCAACGATACGGATAGGGTTGCGGCACCCGCACGAATTCGGCGCCACCGGTAGTTTGCGCCCAGCTCCGGGGATCGCCGCCGGAGGCCGACATCGCCGCCGTCGTGCCCCCGTGGTACGTCTGGTAGTGGGTGATGACCTTGCGTCGCCCGGTGTACTGTTGGGCAATCTTCAATGCGGCTTCGACGGCTTCGGCGCCCCCCGGCGTGATGAAACTGCGCGACAGGTCGCCGGGTGTCACCTCGGCGAGCAGCTTCGCGAGCAGAGCGCGGGGGCGAGTCGAGAACACGGGAGCGATCGACGGCAGCTCGCGCAGCTGGCGTTCCATCGCAGCGACGACGCGCGGGTCTCCGTGGCCGAGGTTGTGGCTGACGAAGCAGGAGCTGAAGTCGAGCATCTCGCGCCCGTCCTCGGTGGTGAAGCGTACGCCGCGCGCGGTCGCGACCCGTAGGGGCGCTTGTGCGGGCTGGAAGCTCCAGGAGTGGAAGACGTGATCGACCTCGTAGCGGTCGAGGTCGGCCGGGGCGCTGGGAAGATCGCGGTAGCTGGACACGATCACCTCCTTCGGGTCGCGACGAGCGCGAGTCAAGCGGGCTCGATGCACTGCGGACCGTCGTGGCTCGGTGCATTGACGAACGTCGAGACCGCGAAGGCCTCGAATGGTTGCGGATCGCAAGGTGCGAGCAGCGCCTCGAGCCGGTCGCGGTCGTCCTCCTGCGGATCGAGCCAAAGGTCGTAGGCTCCCGGCGAAAGGATCACGGGCATGCGGTCGTGGATCTCGGCGAGCAGGCGGTTTGGCGTCGTCGTGATGATCGTGCACGTCCGCAAAGGCTCGGTGTCGTCGCTTGCGTCCCGTGGCCGCCAGCTCTCCCATAGCCCGGCGAAAGCGAAGGGCGCTTGCGAGGCGAGGCGAACGTGCATCGGTGTTTTGCGCTTGACCTCGCGCTTCCGCTCGTGGAAGCCATCGGCGACGACGAGGCAGCGGCGTTTGCGAAAGGCGGCGCGGAAGCTCGGCTTCTCGGCGACGCCTTCGGCGCGGGCGTTGATCATGCGCTGACCGATCGCGGGGTCCTTCGCCCAGAACGGCACCAGGCCCCACTGGAACCACTCGAGCTCGCGTGGCTCGCGGTTCGCGACGACGGCGACGCGCTGGGTGGGAGCGATGTTGTAGCGGGCACCGAACGCCTCCGGCGCAGCGTCGAGGCCGAAGGATTCGGCGACGGCCTCGGGCTTGGCGGTCAGGGTGAAGCGGCCGCACATCGCCACGTGCGGCGGAGCCGGCCGGCTCCGCTCATCCCTCCTGGGCGAGGACGCGCTTGAGCACCTTGCCGGTCGGGTTGCGGGGCAGGGCGTCGAGGAACGCAATGTCGCGCGGCACCTTGTAGCGGGCGAGATTGCTCTTCACGTAGTCCTTGAGCTCCGACTCGTCGACTTGCATGCCGGCACGCAGGACGACGAAGCCCTTCAGGCGCTGGCCGAACTCCGGATCGGGGACGCCGATGACCGCGGCTTCCTCGACGGCCGGATGATCGGCGAGGAGATCTTCGACCTCGCGCGGGAAGACGTTCTCGCCGCCGGAGATGATCATGTCGTCGTCGCGTCCGTCGACGAAGAGCAGTCCGTTCTCGTCGAAGTGGCCGACGTCGCCGCTCGACATCAGGCCGTCGATGATCTCCTTGTTGCCGCCGCCGGTGTAGCCTTCGAACTGGTTCTGGTTGGCGACGAAGATGCGTCCGGTCTTGCCTGCCGGCACTTCCTTGCCGTTCTCGTCGAGGATCCGGACCGTGACGCCGCGGGGCGGCCGGCCAGCGGTTCCCGGCGCCGAGCGCAGCTCGTCGGGCATGGCGATCGACGCGATCGCCACCTCGGTCGAGCCGTACAGGTTGTAGACGTTGTCGCCGAAGGTATCCATCCAGCGGAGCGCCAGCTCGCCGGGGAGGGCCGAGCCGCTGGCGCACACCATGCGCAGCGACGAACAGTCGTACTTGTCGATGATCTTCGGATCGAGAGCGAGCATGCGCTGCATCATCACCGGCACGACCGCGAGAACCGTCGGGTGGAGTCGATCGATGGTCGCGAGCGTTTGCTCGGGGTCGAAGCGGCGGTTGAAGACGATCGTGCAGCCGAGCAGGCCGCCGAGCAGCATGTGCAGGCCGCCCCACGAGTGGAAGGTGGGGGCGACGACGAAGTTGCGCGTGCCGGTGCTCAGCGGCATGCGTCCGAACAGCCCGACGAGGGCGTCGAGCCCTTGACTCTTGGCGGAGCGCTGCGCGCCCTTGGGCGTGCCGGTCGTTCCCGACGTCAGGATCGTCGTTCGCCCGGGCCGCTCCGGCGGCTCGACCTCGCCGTCGTCGTGCTGCTTGACCAGGGCGTCGATGGTCGGCTCGGGGATGTCGCCTTCGGCCCAGGTGACGATGCGCTCGAGGTGCTTGGCTCCGCCCTCGACGATGTTGCGGAACTCTTCGTCGAACAGAATGACCTTCGACCCCTCGCGCTCGATGACCTCGGAGAGCTGCGGTGCGGCGAAGCCGGTGTTGAGCAGCAACGTGTTCGCACCGACCTTGTCGAGAGCCATCTGCGCCTGGATGAAGCCGCGATGGTTGCGGGCGAACAAGCCGACGCCGTCGCCGGGGCCGACGCCCGCGGCGCGTAGCGCGCGCGCCACCGCGTTGGTCGAACGCTCGAGCTCGCCGAACGTCGCCTCGCCGGCGTCGTCGATCACGGCGACGGCGTCCGGATGGCGCTTGGCCGCTGCGCTGAATCCCGCCGCGGCGGTCGTGCCGAAGCGTTTGGTGGCGGCGACGTAGCTCGACAGGAATCGCGGGTCGAGAAACCCCGACGAGCCGAGCACCGAAATCGCTTCCCACGCCCGCGCCAGCGGGCCACCCTGGCCTGTTCCACGAAGACTCATGATTCCCCTTGTCTACTGCGTCCGGACGCCGCGGTCGAGAGGGGGCCGGGCGTCAGAAGAGGCTGGTGAGAATCTTGCCGCCGCCGACGAACGTGCCGATGCTGCTGCCGATCGTCGTCAGCACGAACACCAGCAGGATGCGCAGCAGGCGGTTGCTCCACCAGCGCCTCGGGGCAGCGATGTCGGTCGAGACCGAATGCAGCTCGCTGACGAATGGAGGACGCACGTAGAGCTGGACGAAAGCCGCCACGTAGCCCACACCGATCACCGGGGTGAGGCTGGTGAAGGGAGCGGCCAGGAACGAAGTCGCCAGCGTCAGCGGATGTCCAAGGGCGACGACCGCGCCGACGAGGCTGGGAATGCCGTTCGCGAGGATCCAGAACAACAGGTTCTCCCCGGCTTCGCGGGCGCCCTGCGTGACGCCGATGTAGACCAGGGCACCGATGATCAGCGTCGGAATGCCCCAGCCGACCCACTTCAACGCCGGCGACGTCGGCGGAATCACCTCGAGCGGTGCCGGGTCGATCGGTTGGTGCGTCGTCAGCGCGTGCTCGATCCCGCGCATGTGCCCGGCGCCGACGACCACCACGGTGCGCGGCCCGCGCGCGTTGCGGATACGCTGCGTGATGGAGCGGTCGCGTGCATCGATCAGCGCCGTCTC
>CALJUJ010000037.1 GCA_937975525.1 uncultured bacterium | reverse complement strand
CGTTGCGCGAGCTCCAGCTCGAGTACGGAGCCGAGATCGGTCGCTCGATGGTGAATTTCCGCGGCCCCGTGGTGTTCTGCGTCGTCTCCCGCTACCACGGCGGCGCCTACGTGGTGTTCTCGCCCAAGTTGAACGAAAACGTCGAGTCGGCTGCCCTTGCTGGGACGTACGCCTCGGTGATCGGTGGCGCCCCCGCGGCAGCAGTTGTCTTCGCCGGCGACGTGCGGGCGCGCACGAACAAGGACCCGCGGCTGCGCCGTTTCGACGAGCGCCTCGCCGAGGCCAGCGGCGCGGAGCGCGCGCGGCTACGAGCGGCGCGCGACGAAGCGTTCGCCGACATCTACTCCGAGAAGCTCGGCGAGGTTGCGGAAGAGTTCGATCGCATTCACAGCGTACAGCGCGCTCTGCAGGTGGGCTCGCTCCACAAGCTCGTCGAGCCCGCGGAGCTGCGGTCGTATCTCATCGACGCGGTCGGCCGAGGCATGCGTCGCTGGGAGCAACAGATCGCGCTCCAGCCCGAGTGACGCGCAGCCTCACACGCGCTTGCGCTTCTTGCCCAGGTAGTCGACCAGCAGGTAGCGGCCGAGGTGGTCGGGGCTCGAGTACAGAGCCCTACCCTTGTTGATGCGCGTCATCTTCTCGACGAAAGCGCGCAGCCCGGGGCTGTCGTCGAGCATGAAGGTGTTGATCGTGATGCCCTTGCGAGTGACGCGCTCGACCTCGCGCAGCGTCTCCTGCGCCGCCCGCATGCTGATGCCGCCGAAGGAAAGCGGCCACTCGCAGTACAAACGTCCTCCCGAGAAATACGCCGTCGGCTGACCATCGGTGACCACGATCAGGTGCTTGTTGCGGGTGCGCTGGCGGTCCAGCAGGCGCGTCCCCAGGCGCAGGCCGTCCTGCAGATTCGTGAACGGATCACCCATGTTCCAGGTCGCCTCCGGCAACGCCCGCGGCGGCAGCTCGATGGCGCGAGTGAAGAAGCCGACCACCGCGAAGTAGTCGCGCGGGTACTTGGTGCGAACCAGCGTCTCCAGCGCCATCGCCACCTTCTTGGCCGCGGCGAAGCGCCCCTCCCAGCTCATCGACCAGCTCATGTCGAGCAGCAACACGGTCGCAACGCTCGTCGCCAGGCGCGTCTCGTAGACCTCGAAGTCCTCGGGCGCCAGACGCAACGGAACGCCGGCGCCACGCGCGAGCGAGCGCTTGAGCGTGCGCACGAGGTCGAGGTGCATCGGCTCGCCGTACTGATACGGCTTGGTCGCATCGGGCCGGATCTCGGCAGGGCCGCGATGATCCGTGTCGTGCCCGCCGCTACGGTCCCGGAGCAAGCCCTGGTAGATGTCACGCAGCGCCAGGCGTCCGAGCTTGCGCACGCCCTTGGGCGACAGCGAGGTCTTGCCGCCGCGCTGGGCGAGAACCCCCGACTGTTCGAGGAGCATCCGCATCTGCCGTAGACGCGAGAGAGCGGACGCCGCCTGCTCGCCGAGGGCCTCGCGCAGGGCGTCGGCGTCGATGGCGCCGAGGTCGCCGGCGAGCAACTGCTCCTGCAGTTGCTCCCATCGCCGCATCGCCCGGACGAGGTCGACGGTCGCCTCGAAGTCGAGCTCCTCGCTTCCGTGGAAGAGCTTGCCGTATCGGTTGCGGAAGTCTTCGACCGCAGCGACGTCGTCGAGCTCTTCGAGCAGGTCGTCGAGGGCGCGACGCGCTTCGGGATCGACGATGTCCTGCTCGCGGAGCGCGCGCAGCTTCTCCGCCAGCCCGCCCTTGCGAGCGATCTCTTCGAGTCGCTCGCGACGCTCCGCAGCGTCGGGCCGGCCTTCCAGTGCGTCGCGCTCGCGCTCGAGCAGCTCGTCGAGCCGACGCTGCGGGTCGTCGAGCGACGCATCGAGGTGAAAGCGGTCGTACTGATCGCGGATCTCCTGGCGCAGCTGCTCGAGCAGATCGTCGAGTCCGGCGACCTCCGCGCCGTCGATCTCGGCGCCCTGGCGGGTGAGCCAGTCGAGCGCCTGCTGCACGTCGTCGGTGAAGGAAAGGTACTCGCCCAACTTCTGGAAGACGCGGTCGGCGTCCAGGCGGACGGTCTGTGAGCCGTCCCACTGCGTGTAGCGGAACCGCATGGTCACAGCGGGGCATGCCCCTGCATCGAAATGGCGGTCGTCGCGTCGCGTGTCATCCGTCGGACCCGTCCACCCACGGTCGGTGGCTGCGTCGCTCCTCCTAGCCGCGGTACGTACGGCGGCCGCCGATGGTCTCGCAGTTGAGCTTCTGGTGCAGATGCAAGCCGGCGAGCACGAGCTCGGTGGCGGCAGCAATGAACGGCGGGCTCTCGGCGGACGTGCAGGCACGCACGGCGTCGGCCAACCCCTCGATGCCGCGCACGGCCTCCAGATACTCCGAGGCCGGCGTCATGTCGGAGACCTCGACGCCGCCGCCCGCCTGGAAGTAGGCGCACACGGCCTCGAGCTGCTCCGGTTGCCAACGCGCGTCGAACGCCGCGAGCACCGCTCGCTGGAGCAAGCGCTCGACCAGGTCGCTGTCGCGGCTGTCCTCGCCGGCGTACTCGAGCTCGAGCTTGCCGACGCTGGAGGCGCTGATGGCGTGGAGATCGCTGACGCGCGGCACGATCTCGGCTTCGCCGAGACGTGTGGCACGCTTCTCGGCGTTGCTGATGACCGACTCGTAGTTGTTGATCGTCATCCTCACACTGACGCCGGAGGCCTGGTTGACCTCGTTCGAGCCGCGCGCCTCGAACGTGAACTGGGCGATGATCTCCTTGATGAAA
The DNA here is from genome assembly GCA_937975525.1 of uncultured bacterium. Lineage (GTDB taxonomy): Bacteria > Desulfobacterota > Binatia > HRBIN30 > HRBIN30 > CALJUJ01. Next base: position 2,196 of record CALJUJ010000037.1, on the reverse strand, counting down.
TCCGGGACGTGCACGGGAAGGTCGCCGCGATCGAGCGCCGGCAGCTCCTGCTCCATGATGGCGATCTCGTGCTCGATGTCGCGCGGGTAGTGGGTGCGGATCTGAGCGTCGAAGCGGTCCTTGAGCGGCGTGATGATGCGCCCGCGGCTGGTGTAGTCCTCGGGGTTGGCGCTGGCGACGAACACGACGTCGACCGGCAGGCGGATCTTGTAGCCTTTGATCTGAACGTCCTTCTCCTCCATCAAGTTGAACAAGCCGACCTGAACCTTTTCGGTCAGGTCGGGCAGCTCGTTGATGGCGAACAGGCCCCGGTTGCAGCGCGGGATGATGCCGTAGTGAATGGTCTCTTCGTCGGCCAGGTAGCGGCCCTCGGCGACCTTGACGGGATCGATCTCGCCGATGAGGTCGGCGATGGAGACGTCGGGCGTCGCGAGCTTCTCGCCGTAGCGCCGATCGCGCCCGATCCAGGCGACGGGGAGCGCATCGCCGAGCTCGTGCAGGCGGCGGTGGCACTCGCGGCAGATGGGCGCGAGCGGATCGTCGTTGAGCGCGCATCCCTCGACGACCGGGATCTGTTCGTCCAGCAGCTCCACCAGGCTGCGGATGATGCGCGACTTCGCCTGCCCGCGCTCGCCGAGGAAGACCATGTGATGGCCGCTGAGGACGGCGTTCTCGATTTCCGGCAGGACGGTGTCGTCGAAGCCGACGATTCCGGGGAGCAGGCGCTCGCTGGTCCGGAGGCGGTCGAGAAGGTTGCGGCGCATCTCCTCGCGCACGGATCGGGATCGATACTCCGAAGCCTTGAGCTCGCCGAGCGTGCGTGCGTTGGGCATGCGGGCACTGTAACGGCGCATGCGACGCGAGCACAAGAGACCCCCGAGCGGGCGCGCCGGCGAGCGTGGAACTCGGCCGCGGCGCCGTCTGTGGCCACCACGCAAGAGGCCCCTACGCCGGGGCGTAGGGGCCTCTGTTTCGCGAGAATTTCGGACCGATCAGTCGTCGTGTCCGGACGGTTTTGGACCCGCCGGCAGTGCCGCTACCGGTGCCGGCTCGTGCGCCGAGGACGATTCACCGGACGGGGCCTCGGGCGCGCCGTCGACGCGCAGCTTGAGCTCTTTGCCCACCTTGAAGAAGGGGACGCGTTTGGCCTCGACCTCGACCGGACGGCCGGTCTTGGGGTTGCGCCCCTCGCGGGCGCGCCGGTGTTTGACGACGAAGCTGCCGAAGCCGCGGATCTCGATGCGCCCGTCGTTCTCGAGCGTCTCCGCCATGCTCTGGAAGATCGTATTGACGATCACCTCGGCCTCGCGCCGCGAGAATCGCGGATAGAGTCGGGCGACCTCCTCGATCAAGTTGCGCTTCGTCATGTCCCCCTCCTAGCTGTTCGAGTCGCCTCCCGAGCCATCGTCGTCGGAGCGCTCGTCGCCCTCGTCGTCGTTCTTCGCCTGCCGCGTCTCCCCGCCGCGCGCCGAGCCGAGTTGCGAGCCCATGATGTCCTGGAACGAGAAACGCGCCCCTTCGCGTTCGCGCTGCAGGTACGACTCCATCTCCTCGCGCTCCTCGCTGCGTCGCAGAGCCTTCACGCTGAGGCCGATCTTGCGCTCCTTCGCGTCGATCTGGGTGATCTCCGCCTCGAGCGTCTCTCCGGGATGGAAGTGGTCCTGGGGCTTGTCGATCCGCTCGTTGCTCAGCTGCGAGACGTGGATCAGGCCCTCGATGCCATCTTCGAGCTCGACGAACACGCCGAAGTCGGTGACCGTGGTGACCCGCCCCGTGGCGCGCGAGCCCACCGGGTAGGTCCGCGCGAGCTGCTCCCACGGGTCCTCGGCGAGCTGCTTGATGCCGAGGGCGACGCGCTCGTTGTCGACGTCGATGTCGAGCACGACGGCCTCGATCGGATCGCCCTTCTTGTACATCTCCGACGGGTGCTTGACCTTCTTCGTCCAGTGCATGTCCGAGATGTGGACGAGGCCGTCGATGCCCTCCTCGATGCCGACGAAGATTCCGAAGTCGGTGATGTGCTTGACCGAGCCCGACACGCGGCTGCCGATCGGATGATCGATGCGCAGCTGCTCCCACGGGTTGGCCATCGCCTGCTTGAGGCCGAGCGACACGCGCCGGTTGGCGGCGTCGACGTCGCGTACGAGGACCTCGACGTCCTGGCCCGGCTCGAGCACCTTCGACGGGTGGGTGATG
>CALJUJ010000036.1 GCA_937975525.1 uncultured bacterium | reverse complement strand
ATCTCGATTGAAGGCGCGGTACTCGCGGCCGAGGCGTTGGTACTCGCGCTGCACTTCCGCCGTCGGGTTCACGTAGACCACCCCGGCGTTGCCATCGACGATCAGGAAGTCTCCCTCGCGGATCGAGTCGACCGCCTTCTCCACACCCACCACCGAAGGAATCTCGAGCGTCTTCGACAGGATCGAGGCGTGGGAGGTCACGCCACCACTGGCGAGAACCAGTCCGTTGAGGTGGTGGTGCTCGACCGTGGCGAGGTCGGAGAGCGAGACCTCGTCGGCGACGAGCACGACGTCGTTGAGGATCGACAGCGGCTCGTTGCCGACGCCGAGCAGGTGGTGCAGGACGCGCTGCCCGATGTCGCGGACGTCGCTGGCGCGGTCGCGCAGGTAGCCGTCCTCGAGGTTGCCGAACTGCCGGATCAGCTCCTCGACGGTATCCCCGAGGGCCGCTTCGGCGCTGGCGCCTTCGTTGATCAGCGTTTCGATGCGCGCTTGGAAGCTGCTGTCGAGCAGCATCATCCGCTGCGCCTCGAAGATCGCCGTATCGACCTCGGGGACCGTCTTGCGCACGCGCTCGCCGGTGGCGCCGAGCTCGTCGACCGATGCGGTGATCGCCTTGTGCAGGCGGCGCAGCTCCTTGCGCGGCGACTGCTGGCGCTCGCGCGGGGCACTGTCGAAGCTGAGGGCCGGCGACATCAGGTGCGCACGGCCGAATCCGAAGCCCGGAGCCGCCGCGAAGCCCGACAGGCGCATCCGTTGGCGCGCGCCGGCGCGCCCGCCGGTGCCGGGGCTCGTGCCATGCTCGTACAAGGCGAGCCGGCGCACGGCGTCGTCGAGTCGATCCTCGAACGCCCGCCGCTCTTCTTCCTTGGTCGCCAGATCCTCGTGCAGCTGCGCCTGCCTGAGGATTCCGCCGATCGGCGTGGCCAGCGCCCGAAACAAGCGCACCTCGGCCGGAGTGAAGCGACGCCGGCGCGAAGTCTGCACGTTGAGCACGCCGAGCAGCTGGCCGCGCTCGACGACGGGCACACCCCGAAACGAAGGGGATTTCTCTTCGCCGGAATCCGGGAAATACTTGTAGCGCGGGTGCGCCCGGGCATCGACGGCCATGACCGGCTGGCGCTTCTGCACGACGATGCCCGTCAGGCCCTCCCTGACGCCCATGCGGATCTGCCCGATCGATCCCGGGTCGAGGCCCGACGTCGCCCAGAGAGTGAGCTCCTCGCTGTCTGCGTTGTAGACGTAGACGGAGCAGACCTCCATCGACATGGACGCCGCGATCGCTTCGACGATGCGCTGCACCTCGGAGCGTACGCCGCGCGCTTCACTGATGATGCGACCGATTTCCTCGAGCAGGCGCAACCCAGGTCGGGGAGCCTTCCCCGGCTTGGGCGGCTTGGCAGCGGCCAACGGGGGTTTGTCTGCAGCGGTCGAGGCCATCGTGAGGCATTCCAGCGCAACCCGCACGCCCGCGCGAGCCGCTCGGCCACTCCGTGGATCGACCGCCGGCTGGGGCGCTGGCCGGGTGCGAGCCGGCTTATAGCCCAGCCGGACGAACACGACAACGCGTAGAAACCCGGTCAGAGAGGCCAGTAGCGGCGCTGCTGGCGAACGATGGCGTCGACGACGGGCGCGTCGACGACGGGCGCGGCGAGATCCGCTTCCGCCTCGGCGCCAGCGAGCTCGGCGAGCACCGCCTGCGAGGAGGCGCGAATGGCCTGGAGGTCGTAGCCCCCCTCGAGGACGGCGGCGATGCGCCCGCCGCACTGCTCGACGGCGACTCCCTGCAGCAGGCGGGTGAGGTGGCGGAAGCCGGCGGCCGTGACGTGCATGTCGCCGAGCGGATCGCGTGCGTGCGCGTCGAAGCCTGCCGATATCAGAATGAAATCAGGCTCGTAGCGATGTGCGAGGGGGACGACGACGCGCGCAAACGCGGCGCCGTAGACGGCGTCGTCGGCACCGGCCGGCAGCGCCAGGTTGACGGTGTAGCCCTCGCCGTCGCCCCGGCCGCTCTCGTTCATCGCCCCTGTGCCGGGGTAGAACGGGTATTGGTGCGACGACACGAAGAGCACCGACGGGTCGCGCTCGAACATGTGCTGCGTGCCGTTCCCGTGGTGGAGATCCCAGTCGACGACCAGGATGCGCTCCAGGCCGTGCCGCCGGCGCAGGTGCGCCGCGCCGACGGCGGCGTTGTTGAAGAGACAGAAGCCCATTGCCCGGTCGCGCTCGGCGTGGTGACCGGGCGGGCGAACGAACGCGAAGCCGTTGTCGACCTCGCCAGCGATGACCGCATCGAGGAGATTGAGCACCGCCCCCGCGGCCAGGCGCGCCGTGTCGTAGGACTGCGGGCAGGTGGGCGTATCGGCGTCGAAGGCGAACCACTCGCGCGCCTGCGTCTTTTCGACGTCGGCGACATAGGCACCGTCATGCACCAGCGCGATCTCGTCGCCGCTGGCGAGGCGCGGCTCGAGGCGTGGATAGGTGCCCGGAGCGGACTCGAGCCACTCGAGCAGGGTCGCGATCCGCTGCGGGCGCTCGGGATGGCCGCGGCCGGTGTCGTGGTCGAGGAAGCGCGGATCGATGACGACGCCGGTCTTGCGCATGGTGCGACTCTAGCAACGGCCGTCGGCGGAGACCACCTGAGCGTGATCCGAATTGACTCCCCTACCCCTTTGCCCTAGCGTCGCCGAGTCTGGCGCGTCCATGTTTGGCATCGGCATCCCTGAGCTATTGGTGATCCTGGTCGTGGCGCTGATCGTCCTCGGACCGCAGCGACTGCCGGAGGCGGCGCGAGCCCTGGGCAAGGGGCTCGGCGAGCTCCGCCGGGCGGCGAGCGGCCTCACCGACGAGTTGCGCGACGCCCGCTCGGCCATCGAGCAGGAGTCGCGCGATCTGCGCAAACTGACGACGCCGAGCGAATCGCAACCGCGGCGCGCCCCGGCACAGAAACGCCGCAGCCGCGGTGACGACGTCGGAGACGCAAGCGACACGGACAGCGACGACGCCGAGCGCGACGACTGACGGCGGCCCCGCATGGGCGAAGACCCAGACATGACCGATGCGACGATGCCGCTCACGGAGCACCTGCGAGAGTTGCGCGAGCGCATCCTGCGCATCCTCGCCGGCGTCGCCGTCGGTTTCGCCGCTTGCTACGCGTACGCGGAACCGCTGTTCGACTTGCTCGCGCGGCCGCTGATCGGTCTCGAGGCCGAGGGCACGTCGATCCGCCTGATCGGCACCGGCGTGCCGGAGGCGTTCTTCACCAAGCTCAAGGTCGCCGCGATCGGCGGCGTCTTTCTCGCGAGCCCGGTGATTCTCTACCAGATCTGGGCCTTCGTCGTGCCTGGGCTCTACGAGTCGGAGAAGCAGTACGCGCGGCCGTTCGTTCTTTTCGGCACGCTCTTCTTCTTCGCCGGCGGCTGGTTCTGCTACGCGCTGGTGCTGCCGCTCGGCTACCAGTTCTTCCTCGAGCAGTACGTGTCGATCGGCGTGGCGCCCGAGATCCGCATCAGCGAGTACCTCACGTTCACCTCGCGCCTGCTCATCGCCTTCGGCGCAACCTTCGAGATGCCCGTGGCGACGTTCTTTCTGGCGCGCATCGGCCTCGTCACCCACCACACGCTGATCAACTACGGGCGCTACGCGATCGTCGCGATCTTCATCGTCGCCGCGATCCTCACCCCCGCGGACGTCGCATCGCAGCTGCTCATGGCAGGACCGCTGCTCGTGCTCTACGGGATCAGCATCGGCGTCGCCTACCTCGTCGCTCGACGCCCGGTGGAGCCGACGGACGAAGCCGAGTAGCGCCCGCGATTCTTCAGCGCGGCGCGTCTTCCGCCGCTTGCAGCAGCCAATCGTCCGCTGCCGCGGCCGGCGGCGGCACGCGCCGCACGCCGAAGTCGCGCTCCAGCGCCGCAGCGATGGCCTCGGCATGAGCGACCAGATCGGTCGCCACGACGACGACCACCACCGCCACCAAGCGGTCGAGCGTGCGCACGATGCCGACGCCCTCGTACGACTCGAAGAGCACCTTCACGGCGGCGATGTCGCGCGGCGCCACCTCGAGATAGAGGGGCGTGATCGTCGTTGTCGGCGGCCTCATGACGACCCCGATCGCATGCGCCGAGGGATCGGTCAAACCCGCTGAAAACGCGGATAATCAGCCCCCGTCACGGTCCGTTTGAGGCTTGACGGCTGCGTCGCGTTTGTTGCAAACAGATGAAACGCGCGGGCGCCCGTGGGCCCGCCGACGAACACATGCGAACCCTTTCTTTGCAACGTGCAGAACAACGTCGCCGGGGCGGCAGGGATCCCCGGCACAACGTCAGGAGGAGACAAGCGATGAGGATTACTTTCACGGCGGCCTGGCAGGCGACCGCGCGCTCGTGCGCGAGCATCGCCGCCGTAGCCGTTCTGCTTGGGATGTCCGCGGGCGCCGCGAGCGCGCAATGCGTCGGCGACTGCAGCAACGACAACGAGGTGACCGTCGACGAGATCGTGACGATGGTCAATCTGGCTCTTTCCGGAGACGACGTGTCGGTCTGCGCCGCCGGCGACTCCGACAGCAGCGGTACGATCACCGTCGACGAGATCATCACCGCGGTGACGAACGCCCTCGAAGGCTGCCCGCCGATCACCGGTGGTGCCTGCGGCGACGGCTACATGGCCACCGGCGCGGATGGCGCCGTCGTTGACGTGTGCATCGGCGCCTCGACGGTAGCCACCACGCGCGCGTCCGCCGGGCAGTGCGGCCTCAGCGAAGACGGCGTCTGCGTCGGCGGCCCGGACGCGTTCCGCGGGTGCGCCTCGGACGACGACTGCACGGGCGGTTCCTGCGTGCGCTGCAAGACGTTCGGCGGCGACGGCTGTGCCGCCAACTGCACCAATGAGTCGGTCGTCGACCTGGCGCTCGAGCCCGGCGTGCTGCCGACCAACCCGGCCTTCTCGGGCGGCAACTGCGTCGGCGGCGACAACGCCGGCATGGCCTGCAGCGGCGACCTCGACTGCTTGAGCACGGTCATCACCCAGCCGGGCTTCTGCCTGACGGGTAGCACCGCCGCCGTGTTCGGACCGTTCATCTCCCTGCCGCTCGACCTGACCGGCTCGGTGAAGTTGACGCTCGGCACCGCCGGCGAAGATGGCATCATCCCGCTGACGATGCGCGCTGCCGACGTCGATCTTCCGCAGATCCCGGTGTCGTCGATCGCGTGCGCTTGCGTCCGCGGCGCTGCGGCGTCCACCTGCGGCGGCGTCACGTTCTACCGTGACGGTTCCCAGGCGACGAACTGTACGCCGGGCTTCGACGAAGAAGAGACCTGCCCGGCCGAGTTGCCTTGCGCTCCGGTCCACGGCGCCGGCAACACCGGCTCCGGCGTGATCGGCTGCCAGGGCCTGTCGCCGAACACCGTCAACTTCGAGCTCGACTGCAACGGTGTGCCGAACCAGGATCCGCTCGATCCGGTCATCACGCTCGCCGACGAAGGCCCGGCCGGCTCGGCGTTCATGGTGCTCAGTGCCGCCATCGGCACGGTGGTCGGCGCCTGTACGGGCACGTCCGCGGACTACGGCCCCGACGGCATGTTCTGCACCGCGGACGATCCGCTCTCGAACCGTGGCGCTCCGAACACCGTTCCCTTCGTGACCGGTTCGGCGACGGGCCTCGCCCTCAACGTCGCCGACTTCCCGGACGACAACGTCGGCCCGCATGAGACGCTCGGTGCAGGCTTCACCTGCAACCCGGACGGCACGGTCACCGATACGGCGGGCATCGACCTGGCCGGTGTGTTCGCCTCGTGCGATCAGCCGACGATCAACGACATCGTCGTGCCGATCAACTTCGTCAGCCAGTAGCACCGAGCTGGCATCACCCTCGACGGGGTCCCGCGAGCGCGGGGCCCCGTCGACGAGAAAAAGGGCGGCGGGATGATCCCGCCGCCCTTTTTTTTCACCACGCAGGCCGCTCCGCGCAGCCGGCGAGGCGAACGGATCTCAGGATGATCGAACCGTCGTCGGGCTCGTGCCGGCGGCTACGACCTCACTCTTGGAATCGAGCACGATTCGCACCTCGGCAACGGCGTCGTGGGGCCCTTCCGGCCAGAGCGCGTCGAACAACAACCCCCGCACACGCAGCTCGCCGCCCGTCAGGCGCGCCTCGCAGAGCGTATAGGCGAGCGGCTCGACGGGGGCCTCGAGACCGACTCGCTCGAGCGCGCGCCGCTGCCCCGCCAGTGCGCTGCGGGCCGCGGCATCGCCAT
>CALJUJ010000035.1 GCA_937975525.1 uncultured bacterium | reverse complement strand
GTTCGTTGATGTCGAAGAAGCCCGCGCCCCACGAGCTGACGTTGTACAGCTCCTTGCTGTCGCGGATCGTCCAACCGCGCATCAGCATCTGATCGTCCTGTCGGGCCATGGGGATTCCTTGCGAGCGAAAAGGTCTTCAACGAAAAAGGGGTCGGACGTGTTACGTCCAACCCCTTTTCCGGAAGGTATGCGACGGGTCGAGCTTACGGACCCTGCGGCGCGGCCGCCGGCAGGATGATGAGGTCGGGCTCAGCCCGGACGCCACGCTGGTGTGCGACGTAGGCGGAGCTCCAAGCTGCATCGTGGAAGCGCTGCGCGACCATCAGCATCGTTTCGCCGCCAGGTGCGTCGACGCTGCTGTCGTTCACACCACGAGCCAGGGTCTGCCCGGTGAGCGTACCCTGCACGGCGACGTGGAAGATGGACTGCAGGTCACCAAAGTCGCCGAGGCGGGTGTCGATGTCCGTCAGCGCGATGTTCGTGAGGCAGTCGATGGTCCGGCTGGTCGAGAAGCGCTGCTCGAACTCGTTGTAGACGAGGAACTGGACCACCAGGCTCTTGGGAAGCTGGAGGTTGAAGTCCTGGCTGCAGGGAACGAACGTCACGTCCGTGGTCACTTCGGAGCCGCTAGCCGGATCGGTAGCGCCATCGAAGAAGTGATCGAGGCTCAAGATGTTCGGGCAACCGTTGTATTCGGTACCGAGCACCAGGGTGTTGTCGCGGTTGTTCGCCCCTGGGATGGCCTGGATGCCGATCGCATTGTAGCCGGCAATGTCGAGCGGGCCGGCTTCACTGACGATGGTGGCCTTGCCCTCGAGCCAGTTGGCGTCAATCGGCAGCTCGTCGTCGCCGACGAGGACGCACTTGAGCTCGCCGAGGAAGGGGTCTTCGGACGCAGGCGGAATGCTGCTCTGGAGGTTGAACTGTCCGCCGGGTCCCGGCTGGTTCGCCAGCGGGAAGTCAGCCAGTCCCTCGCTCACCCGCCACTTGATCGGCTGGTTCGGCGTGAGGCGGAATCGGAAGTCCGTCTCGATCCAGCCGGGGATGCAGACGCCCCCCGTCGGGCAGGCATTGTCTCCTTCGGCAGCGCGATTCGGATCACAGATCTGCGTCGGATTGTTCGAGCAGTGGCCGTTCGCGTTCACGTAGAAACAGCGAACGTTCGCCGGCTGCGACGACACGTTCGTCAGCTGCAGGACCGTATCCGTATTGGTCGCCGAGTCGGCCACCAGCTTGGGATAGATCACGATTGCCGCTGGGTTCGTCGAGGACACGTCCGCCGAAGCCGGCGCCACCATGCCCCCGGTCGCTACCGCAAGGGCGGCCGCAGCAGCGAGAAAGGGATTCCACTTCACCGTAAGCATTGCTTTTCTCCTTCCAAATTCCATGGAGAAATCATCCACAGCCTAGATCACACTTTCCCGCGTGGCTCAGAACGGCTCGACGAGCCGGATCGAGTCGGGACCCGTGGACGGCACGAGAGAGCCGCTGGTGTGCAAGTTGTAGGCGGCGCGCGCAGCCTCGCTGGCGCTCCGCGCCGTGACCTGCTCCGCGATTCCGATGAGACCGCCGTCGCCCGGAATGGGCGTGATCACGGCGCTCGCGACGTCCGTGCCGAGAACGGGTCGGGAGAAGACGGAGTTGGACGGCGTCGTCGACGTGTCGATGCCGCTCACCTCCACGTTGAGGAAACAATCGACCGTCGTGCTCGCCGAGAACCGCTGCTCGAACTCGTTGTACACGACGAACTGAATCGTCGACTCGCCACCCGTCTGGGTCTCGAAGTCTTGCGAGCAGGGAATCAAGGTCAGCTCCGTGAAGACCGAGGCGCCGTCGGCGACTAGGTCGTCGGCGTTGGAAGCGAAGTGATTGAGGACGATCTGTTC
>CALJUJ010000034.1 GCA_937975525.1 uncultured bacterium | reverse complement strand
CGAACAGCGATGGGGCGCGCGGCAGCATCCGCGACATACAACCGGGATTGGATTCGGAGTCAACGTCGGGTCGCCTCGCCCTCGTGTCGCGGCTCGATGGTAGCGCGCGCCATCCGTAGGAAGGCATTGCCCCCAAGGGCCCCGAGGGGGCATCCGCACCTCGGGGAAGGTCCCCGTCGCTCCGCCTGCCCGGACGGAAACCAAGCTGCTCATACGACCACCTGCGGAGGCACCTTGCTTTGCGCCGCAGATCGTTGCTACTACCAATGCCTTGGGGCGGCGTACCCAAGTGGTTAAGGGAGAGGTCTGCAAAACCTCCATGCAGCGGTTCGAATCCGCTCGCCGCCTCTCTTTTCTCTCCCCATCGCGGCAGTGGTGCCGCGTTCGTTTCACTGCATTGTCGGCGAGCCACGCCTGTGCTTTGACCCCGTCGTGCAACACTTCATCGCCATCGGGCTCGGCGGCTTCGCCGGCGCGCTCTGCCGCTACGCCGGCGTCCGCTGGGTGCATTCGTGGACGGGTGATGGGTTTCCCTGGGGAACCTTCGTGGTCAATGTCGCAGGCAGCTTCCTGCTCGGCTTGGTGCTCGCCGTCGCGTCCGTGCGTGCGGTCGACCCCGATCTGCGTGCCGCGGTGGCGGTCGGCTTCTGCGGCAGCCTGACGACGATGTCGTCGTTCAGCTTCGAAACGCTGTCGCTGCTCGAACGCGGTGCCTACGTCCTGGCCGCGGGCAACGTGCTCCTCAGCGTCGGCGTGTGCGTGGCGTCGGTTTGGTGCGGATTGGTGGTGGGGCGCGCCTGGTGAAGCGACCCGCCCCCACCGCGCGGCGAGCGCCGGCAGGGGCGGGGCAGGTGTGGAGCTTGGTTGGATCGACGCAGCGTTGCGTCAGTGCTCAAAGCGCTGCGAGAACCGCGTCGGCGCTCGAGACCTTCAGGCCCGGGCCGTCCTCGACGTAGAGCGCGTCGACCTTGCCGTCCGTCGCCACCAGCGCGTAGCGCTGCGAGCGCTTGCCCATGCCGAAACCGCTGGCGTCGAGCTCGAGGCCGAGGGCACCGGTGAGGTCGCCGTTGCCGTCGGCGAGCATGCGGACCTTGCCGCCGGCGCCGTTGGCGTCGCCCCACGCGCCCATGACGAAGGCGTCGTTGACGGAGAGGCAGACGATCTCATCCACGCCCTTGCCGCGGATCGCGTCGGCCTTCTCGACGAAACCGGGAAGGTGCTTGAGCGAGCAGGTCGGCGTGAACGCGCCGGGTACGGCGAACAGCACGACCTTCTTTCCCTGGAATACGTCGCCAACGGTCACGTCGGCGGGGCCGGACGCGCCGGCTTCCTTGAGTTTGAGGTCCAGCGGGAGTGTTTCACCAACTTGGATGGGCATCGATATCGTCCTCCGATGAAGTGGTTGCGATCGGTGCTCCGGTTGTCCGGTAGCGATCACCGTCCCTACCTGCCGCAGACCAGCCGAGCAACCGGCCACCCGGCCCCGGCGGTCAGTACTGGGCGTCGACGGTGGCGTCGACGCGGGCATCGTGGCCGAGGATCAAGCATCCGCCGTTGCCCGCCGGTGACACCAACGCGTCGAGCTCGTCGGCACAGGCGCTCGCGAGTCCGGACAGCTCCGTATCGCTGCAGCGGCGCTCGATCTGGTCGCGGGTTTTGCCGCGCGAGCGCTCGACCTTGGCGACCGTGCGGCGCTCCTGCGGACAATCGATCGGGTCGACGAGAGGCGCGCCACCAGCCGCCGCGAGCGACTTGCCGCGGTCCAAGCTCTTGCGGCATCCCAGGATCGACTTCAGCCGGGTGCGTGCGTAGCTGCGGCCGGCGCTTGCGATCGTCTTCTGACAGCGTTCGAGCTCGCGATGGTTGGGCTCCGCTCCACCGAGCTGCTCGCCGTACTGGTCGTCGATGATCGCGTCGACGGCGGCAGCGATCTCGTCGAGCAGGCATCCGCCGGACCCGTCCGGGCCGACGACTCCGTCGACCGTCGATGCGCAGGCCTCGAGCCGCGCGACGACGGCGTCGGAGCAGCGCGGACGCCCTTCCTTGGCGATCGCGTCACGGGCTTTGGCGGCGGTCGTGTCGATCTTGCGACGGCCGCGCCTTTCGTCGGCGCAATCCGATGCATCGGCCAGCGGTGCGCCGTCGGCGAAGCTCAGGGCACGTCCCTTGTTGAGCAGATTGTGGCAGTCCTGGATCGCCTTCAGGCGCACGTCGAAGTACTTGCGGCCGGCCTTGGCGATCGCCTCCTGACAAGCGCGTGCCGCCTTGTCGAGCGCGCACGCCGGTCCTCCGAGGCGGTCGCCGGCACACTGCCCGTTGCCGTCACAAGCATCACGGATCGAGCACGAATCGCCGTCGCTACAGCTCGACCCCGCACTCTCGAAGGTGCACGCCGGCGAGCAGCAATCGCCGGCCTCGACGTTTCCATCGTCGCATTGCTCGCTGCCGCAAACGAAACCGTTGCCGCACGTGCTGGACGGAGTGCAGTCGTTGTCACACCCGTCGCAGTTCGTCGTGTTGCCGTCGTCGCACAGCTCGCCGGGGTCGCTGGGGTCGCCATTGCCACAGGTCCCTTCGTCGGCGCCGATGTCGACGCGAGCGCCGACGACGCGGGGTTGGCCGTCGACGTCCACCTCGTTCGGATCGGCGCTGAAAGTCGGGTCGCCTGCATCCGCGGCCGGTCCCGTCGCGGCGATGTGAAAATCGCCGCCGTCCGGGTCGGTGAGCTGAGGATCGGCGCCGAGCGAGTGGACGTCCTGACCGGAGCCCGTGCGCCAGGCGGCGAAGCCCTCGTAGTAGTCGCCGTGGTCGTCGAACTCGCCATCGACGAGACCGTCGGAATCGCTGAAGTACAGGTTGTAGTCGAAGCGGTTGGGCGGATCCTCGGCCGGTTCGTAGCTGGCGATGAAGACGTCTTCGATCCCGGCGTAGACGATGTTGTTGGCGACGAGGTTGTTGGCGCCGTACTGCACCCAAATCTCGCCGACGCCGTTGCCGCGGAAGTAGCGTCCCTGACCCGAGGCGCCGAGCGTGTTGTTCTTGTAGAGCGTGTTTCCGGTGAAGCGGTTGTTGCTTGCACGGCCGACGCCGGCGGCGTAGCCGCCGAAGACGATGCCGGCCTTCTCGTTGGCGTAGACGACGTTGTTGCGAACGACGACGTTCTCCGTGAGCCGTCCCGGGTTCTCGGCGCCGATTTCGATGCCGAGATCGCAGCCGGTCACGACGTTGTTCTCGATGACCACGTCGCGACCGCCGTCGACGTAGATCCCCGCCCCGTAGCCGCCTTCGTAGGCGGAGTTGGCGCGGATCACCGTGTTGCCGCGGATGATCCCGTTGCGGCACACGAGGTCGGGATTCGGCTGGATGTCGGTTTCTCCGCCGATGCAGTCGATGCCGATGTTGTTGACGTCGCGGACGACGTTGTCGCGGATGACGAAGCCGTCGACGTTGCCGTTCAAGGTGAGCGCCTCGCTGCGCGCCGGCTCCGCGTCGCGAATGGTGTTGCCGGCGATCACCAGGTCGCGAATCGGCGTGGATTCCGTGGCGTAGACCGTGATGCCCATCGCGTCGTTGCCGAGGATGTGGTGGATTTCGTTGTCGAGGATCTGCAGACGCGCCCCGGCGCCGCGGATGCGAATCCCGGAGCCGTCGTCGACGCCGACGTGGTTGCGGATCTCGAAGCCGCGCACGACGACGTCGTCGACCGGGCTGGAGGCGCCGTCGACCAGGATCATGTGCTCGCCGGCTACCCCGGTGCCGTCGAGACTGGGTCGATGCCCCGCCTCCGCCACGAGCGCGATACCGCTGGTCGAGATGATCAGCTTCTCGAAGTACGGCGTGTTTCCCGGTGCCTTCTCACGCACGGTGATGGTGTCGCCGGCGACGGCCTGGTCGATGGCGGCCTGGAGGGTGGTGCACCCGGGCGAGCTGGGTACCGTGCACGACGCTGCCGTCGCCGGGCTGGGGGCACCCAGCGACGCGGCGGCGGCGATCAGGACACAGAGAAGGGCGGTGCGCATGGCCGGATTCTCGCGGTTCGCCAGGCCGCACGTCAACGCTCGACGAGCGGCGGTCAGCGGCAGATCACGACGACGGCCAGGTCGGCGTTGCGGTTCGGATCGTTGCGGACCCGGCGACCGCCCCGGCTGTCGAGGTAGATCGCTTCTTCGATGTGCAGCTGCTTGGCGGCGCACAGCTCCTAGAAATCGAGGATCGAGGGAAACCTCCGGTTCGGCGTGTCGTACCAATCATAGGCGTACAGGCCTGGCTCCTTCGGAAGCCGGCCCTCCCGGTAGAACATCTCTCGCATCGGCGCGTGGGCGAAATTCGGGAAGCTGACCACGGCGCGTCTTGCGACGCGCACGAGCTCGTCGAGCACGCCGCTGACGTCGGCTACCGACTGCAGCGTCTGCGACAGAATCGCCACGTCGAAGCGCCCGCTGGCGAAGGCCGTCAGGCCGGCCTGTACGTCCGCCTGGATCACGTCGAGCCCGCGCTCGACGCAGGCCGCCACGGCTGCGGGATCGAGCTCGACCCCGGCGAGCTCGCGGGCGCCGCGCTGCCGCAGCAAGGCCAGCAGCGCGCCGTCGCCACAACCGATGTCGACGACGCTGGCGCCGGCGGGAACGAGCTCGGCGATCTGGTCGTGGTCGAGGCGCTGTCCGTGAAAGATGCTGGTGGCGCTTTCCTGGGTCGAGCTCGTGGCGGCGCCGACCGTGGCTGGACTCGCGCCCAGGTGGTCGAGGAACGAGCGCACGGTAGGGCCGTAGGTGCGGATGACGTCGTCGAGAAGGAAGGCGTCGTGACCGCTGTCGCAGGCGATGTCGACGTAGCTCACCGGCTTTCCTTCGGCGACGAGGGCATCGACGATGCGGCGGCTCTGCTCGGGCGGATAGAGCCAGTCGCTGGTGAACGACACGAGCAGCCAGCGGCACTGTGCGGCGTGCAAGGAGCTGCGCAACTCGGCCATGGTGGCCCCGATATCGAACAGGTCCATCGCCGTCGACAGGGTGATGTAGCTGTTGGCGTCGAAGCGCTCGACGAACTTGTGCCCCTGGTGTGCGAGGTAGGAGCCGACGGAGAAGTTCTTCTCGAATTCGGTCGCGATGTCGCGCGGCTGTAGTCGGGTCGAGTCGAACTTGCGCTCCATCGATTCGCCCGAGAGGTACGTGATGTGCGCCAGCATGCGCGCGATCGCGAGCCCCGTCTCCGGTTGCGGGCCACCGTAGTACTGACCGTCGGCGAAGTTGGGGTCGCGCCGAATCGCGTTGCGCCCGACGACGTCGAAGGCGAGACCTTGTGCGGTGAGGCGCGGCGAGGTGGCCACGGCGACGCAGCCGCGGACGCGCGACGGGTGCGTCGTCGCCCAGGCGAGAGCCTGAAAGCCGCCGAGCGAGGCGCCGATGACGGCGCGCAGGACTTCGATGCCGAGGTGATCCAGGAGCAGTGCTTGGGCGTGCACCATGTCGGCGACGGTGATCACCGGGAAGTCGGCTCCGTAGGGGCGTCCGCTCGCGGGATCCATGAAATTCGGCCCGGTGGAGCCGCGGCAACCGCCGAGGACGTTGGCGCAGATCACGAAGTAGCGGTCGGTGTCGATCGGACGTCCGCGGCCGACCATCGCCTCCCACCAACCCGGCGCGTCGCCATCGGCGTGACGGGTCACGTGCGAATCGCCGCTGATCGCATGACAAACGAGCACGGCATTGGCGCGCTGCGCGTCGAGCTCGCCGAAGGTTTCGAAGCACACGGTGACCCCGTCGAGCTCACCGCCACGTTCGAGGGGAAAGGGGCCAGGCAGCGACTGGGACTGAGCGTGGCGAAGCGGGCTCGCGTCGCGGTCGCTGTCGCTACTCGCGAAGGGATCGGTGTCGCTCACCGTGCACGCCCGCGCGTCGATCTCAGCTCGCGCCGTTCTGACTCGCGCGCAAGGCCTGGTCGAGGTCGGCGGTGATGTCGCCGATCGCTTCGATGCCCACGGAGATGCGGACGTACTCGGGCGACACGCCGGTCTCGCGCTGCTCCTCGGCCGTCAGCTGGGAGTGCGTGGTCGACGCAGGGTGGATCACCAATGTCTTGGCGTCGCCGATGTTCGCGAGATGGCTCGCCAGCTGGCAGCGCTCGATGAACGCTCGGCCGGCCTTTTCTCCACCCTTGATGCCGAAACCGATGATCGCGCCGGCACCGTTCGCGAGGTACTGCTGCGCACGGGCATGGTCGCGGTGGCTCGGCAAGCCCGGGTAGTTCACCCATTCGACGGCTCCGTGCTGCTCGAGGAAGCGCGCGACGGCGAGAGCGTTCTCGCAGTGGCGCGGCATGCGCAGGTGCAGCGTCTCGACCCCCATCAAGGTCAGGAATGCAGCGAACGGGCTCATCGCGGCGCCGGTGTCGCGCAGCCAGTGGGTGCGGATGTGGAGGATGTAGGCGATGTTGCCCATCGGCCGCAGCGCCTCTTCGAAGACGATGCCGTGGTACGAAGGCGACGGGGAGCAGAACTCGGGCCACTTCTCGGGAGCGTCGGCCCACGGGAAGCGGCCGCTGTCGACGACGACTCCACCGACGTGGGTTCCGTGCCCCGCGAGGAACTTCGTCGTCGAGTGGACGACGACGTCGACGCCGTGGTCGATGGGGCGCAGCAGCATCGGCGTCAGCACCGTGTTGTCGCAGATGGCCGGGAGTCCGAGCTCGTGGGCGACGTCGGCGATGCGGCGGATGTCCGGCACGTCGTTCTTGGGATTGCCGAGGCTCTCGAAGTAGACGCAGCGCGTATTCTCGTCGACGAGGTCGCGGATCTGCTCGGGGCGGCCGGGGTCGAAGAAGCGCACCTCGATGCCGAGCTGCTTGAAGGTCTGGGTGAACAGGGTCCAGGTGCCGCCGTAGAGGCTCGTCGCCGAGACGAAGTTCTGGCCGGAGTGGCAAATCGTCAGGATCGCCGCGGTGATCGCCGCCTGTCCGGAAGCGAAGCTGAGCGCCGCGGCGCCGCCGTCGAGCGCGGCGATGCGCTTCTCGAGGACGTCGCACGTGGGGTTCATGATCCGCGAGTAGATGTTGCCGAACTCCGACAAGCCGAACAGCCGTGCGGCGTGATCGGTGTCCTGGAACACGTACGAGGTCGTTGCATAGATCGGCACAGCGCGGGCGCCGGTGGCGGGGTCGGGCTCCTGGCCGCCGTGTAGCGCGAGCGTAGCGAGCTCGGGACTCTTGTCGGGTGCACTCATGTCGACCTCCTCGGGCCCTTGCTCGGATCGCAGCGGGCTTCTGTTCGGTTTGGCGGCCCGGCCGCCGGGAAGCGCAAGTCTATTGACGGCGCCGCCGA
>CALJUJ010000033.1 GCA_937975525.1 uncultured bacterium | reverse complement strand
CCCGACGATTCCGGGCACGTTGAGTGTCCCCGAGCGCATGCCGCGCTCGTGGCCGCCGCCGAGGATCTCGGGCTCGACGCGGACCCGCGGTGCACGCCCGCGCACGTAGAGGGCGCCGACGCCCTTGGGACCGTAGATCTTGTGCCCCGAGATCGACAGGAGGTCGATCTGCATCGCCGCGACGTCGACGGGGATCAAGCCAACGCCCTGGCTCGCATCGACGTGCAACCAGACCCCCGCCGCGCGGGTGATCCGACCGATCTCAGCAATCGGGTGCACGGTGCCGATTTCGTTGTTCGCGAGCATCAGCGAGACCAACGCCGTCTCCGGGCGCAGGGCACGGCGCACATCCTCCGGGTCGATCTCGCCCGTCGCCGAAACGCGCAGGTATGTCACCTGGGCTCGCCCCGAACGTTCCAAATGGCGGCAGGTGTCGAGCACCGCCTTGTGCTCGGTCGTCGCCGTGACGATGTGGTTGCGCTCGGGGCCGGTGCGCGCGATCGCTCCTTGCAGCGCCAGATTGTCCGACTCGGTCGCACCGCTCGTGAACAGCACGTCGCGGCCTTCCGCACCGATCAGGCCGGCCACCTCGCGCCGTGCTGCCGTCACAGCGTCCTCCGCCTCGGCACCGAACACGTGAGTGCGGCTCGCCGGGTTGCCGAACTTCTCCGCGAAGTACGGCAACATCGCTTCGAGCACGCGCGGATCGACCGGCGTCGTAGCATGGTGATCGAGGTAGACGGGACGTTGCATCTTCAATCCGATACGCTCGACCGAATCGGTCCAGGTTTCCGCAGGCGAGTCAACCGATCCGTCACGCGATCGCCGCACCTTGGCCCATGGGGACCACGACATCACGCAAGAATCTCCCCGTGTGCGAGCGCGGATGTGCGGCGAGTTGCTCGGGGGTCCCGGTGGCGACGATCTCGCCGCCGCCGTCGCCGCCCTCGGGGCCGAGGTCGACGACGTAGTCCGCCGTCTTGATCACGTCGAGGTTGTGCTCGATGACCACGACCGTGTTGCCGTTGTCGACGAGACGAGAGAGCACGGCGAGCAGGCGGCGGATGTCGTCGAAATGGAGTCCGGTCGTCGGTTCGTCGAGGATGTAGAGCGTCTTGCCCGTCGCCCGGCGGCTGAGCTCCTTGGCGAGCTTGACGCGCTGGGCCTCGCCCCCGGAAAGAGTCGTCGCCGATTGGCCCAGGTGCACGTAGTCGAGCCCGACGTCACGCAGAGTCTCGAGCTTGTGCCGGATCGGGGGGACGCTGCCGAGGAACTCGAGGGCCTCGACGACGGTCATATCGAGCACCTCGGCGATGTTCTTGCCCTTGTAGCCGACCTCGAGGGTCTCGCGATTGTAGCGGCGTCCGCGACAGACCTCGCACGTGACGTAGACGTCGGGGAGGAAGTGCATCTCGATCTTGATGAGCCCGTCGCCGGCACACGCTTCACAGCGCCCCCCCTTCACGTTGAAGGAAAACCGCCCCGGCCCGTAGCCGCGCACGCGCGCGTCCGGCAGTTGCGCGAAGAGGTCGCGGATGTGGGTGAACAGTCCGGAATAGGTCGCCGGGTTCGACCTCGGGGTTCGCCCGATCGGCGCCTGGTCGATGTCGATCACCTTGTCGAGATGCTGCCAGCCGAGGATGTCGTCGTGTGCGCCCGGGCGATCCTTGCTGCCGTAGAACCGCTGCGCGAGAGCACGGTACAGCGTGTCGATCACCAGTGAGCTCTTGCCGGAACCGGAAACCCCGGTGAAGCACGTCAGCGTACCCAGTGGGATGTCGACGTCGACTCGACGGAGGTTGTTCTGGCGGGCACCGCGCACGGACAGCGCACGCCCGTTTCCCGCGCGGCGCTCGGCGGGAATGGCGATTGCGGCCGAGCCCGCCAGATAGCGTCCGGTCAGCGACTCCGGGTCGGCCGCGATCGCCTCCGGCGGCCCCTCGGCGACGACCCGGCCACCCTGCGCGCCTGCTCCGGGGCCCATGTCGATCACCCAATCGGCTGCCAGGATCGCATCGCGATCGTGCTCGACGACGAGGACGGTGTTGCCGAGATCACGCAACCGGACGAGCGTAGCGAGCAGACGCTCGTTGTCGCGCTGGTGGAGGCCGATCGACGGTTCGTCGAGGATGTAGAGCACACCGACGAGGCTCGCGCCGATCTGCGTCGCCAGTCGAATCCGCTGCGCCTCCCCTCCCGACAGCGTCGCCGCGGCGCGGTCGAGAGCGAGATAGTCGAGACCGACGTTGCTGAGAAATCCGAGGCGGTCGACGATCTCCTTGAGGACGCGAGCGCCGATCGCCGCCTGCTGCTCGCCGAGCTGCAACTGGCCGAAGTAGGCGACGGCCTCGCGGATCGACATCGCCGTCACTTCCGGCAACGTGCGCCCGTCGATCTTGATGGAAAGCGCCTCGCGCTTGAGGCGCGTGCCGTCGCAATCCCGACAGATCCGCTCGCTCATGAAACGGGCGAGCTCGTCCCGCACCCACTCGGAATCCGTTTCCCGGTAGCGGCGCTCGAGTCGCGGCAACACGCCCTCGAACGCGCGGGTGAACTCGTACTTGCCGCGTCCGGTTCCGTGCACGAAGCGCACTTCCTCGTCGCTGCCGTGCAGCAGCGCTTCGGTCAACCGCGGCGGCAGATCGCGGAACGGAGTCTCCAGATCACCACCGAAGTGCGCGACCAGGGCATCGAGCAGCTCCTCGCGCCCCGTCCCACCGCTGCGCCTTTCCCAAGGGGCGATCGCGCCTTCGGCCAGCGTACGGCCCACATCCGGAACGACGAGGTCGACGTCGAACGAACGCGTGGTACCGAGGCCGCCACATTGAGCGCAGGCGCCGTAGGGACTGTTGAAGGAGAACATGCGCGGGGTGATCTCGGGGTAGGAGATCCCGCATTCGACGCAGGCGAACTTCTGGCTGAAGAGAATCTCCTCCGCCACTTCGGTCGCGCCGGCGAGTAGCTCGACCTTCGCAACGTCGCCACCCTGCGCGAATGCGACCTCGAGCGAATCGGCAAGCCGCTTCTCGACCCCCGCGCGGACGACGAGGCGATCGACGACCACCTCGATCGTGTGCGCGCGCTTCTTGTCGAGCTGGATGTCGTCGCCCAGGTCGACGAGCTCGCCGTCGATGCGGGCGCGGACGAAGCCCGCCTTGCGCAAGCTCTGCAATTCCTTGCGGTACTCGCCCTTGCGGCCGCGGACGATGGGAGCCAGCACGTGAAGGCGCGTCTTCTCCGGCCGCCGCATGATCTGGTCGACGATCTGCTGAACCGTCTGCGGCGCGATCGAGCGCCCGCACGAGTAGCAAAAGGGCTCGCCGACCCGCGCGAAGAGCAGCCGCAGGTAGTCGTAGATCTCGGTGACCGTACCCACGGTCGAGCGCGGATTCTTGCTGGTGGTCTTCTGCTCGATCGAGATGGCCGGCGATAGGCCTTCGATCGAATCGACGTCGGGCTTGCCCATCTGCTCGAGGAACTGGCGCGCGTACGCCGACAAGGACTCGACGTAGCGCCGTTGCCCCTCGGCGTAGATCGTGTCGAACGCGAGCGACGACTTACCCGACCCGGACAATCCGGTGATCACCACGAGTCGATCGCGCGGGATTGCGACCGAGACATCTTGGAGGTTGTGCTCGCGGGCACCGGTGACGACGATTTGCTGAGCCATGCGTACAAAAGGCGAAAGTGCCTGGGCGATCGGATCCCGTCAAGCATCGAGGATCCCCTGCCCCACGGTGGGCCGATGCGGATCGACGAGGCGACCGGTCGCGCGCTCCTGGGAGTTTGGCTGCCGCGAGACTCAACGCGCCCCGTGCCCGAGGTCCGTCGGCGCGTTCGCGAGTTGCGCAGCGACCCAATCGTCGACGCGCTTCCATTCCGCGTCGATCCAGCGCTCGCGTTCCGCGCGGTCGGCAGGAATCTCCACCGCGGGCACCCTCCATAGCTGGACCCGCAGCTCGCGTCCGATCAGGGCCCCACGCCAGAGCTCGCCGAGGTTGTGCACGCCGTCGAAGCCAACGTGCGTGAGCACGACGACGTCGGCGTCCGACCGCTCCTCGATCAGACCGAGCGGCCCGCCGTAGCGCGGCGGCAACACGTGACGCAGGCCGCTGACGCGATCGAGTCGGTCCGCATCGAGGGCGGCGATGCGCTCGAGCGCACGGCGCTGCTTCGCCGGCGTCGCTCGCGTTCCCTCCGGATAGATCAGTACACCTTCGCCCGCGTCGACGTCGCGGGCAAGCTCGCGGATCGCCGCGATCTCGGCCTCACCGCCGCCTTCCCCCCGCCGGATGAACACGTTCGGGAGGCGCTGACCGACGACATCGAGGCAGGGATCCCAGAGGAGCTCGCGCTTGATGACGTAGCGCAACCGAAACGGCTCGACCGGGCCGACGAAGTTGG
>CALJUJ010000032.1 GCA_937975525.1 uncultured bacterium | reverse complement strand
GGAGGCGAGTCGCGCACCGGCCAGTTGACGGGGACGAAAGCACTGATGCTCGCCGTGCTCGAAGATGCCATCCGCAGCTACCTTCGCGGCTCGCGCCTCGTCGCCCGCGACGCGGAATTCTGGATCGAATCGCCGAAGCGCCAGTCGCCTTTCTCATTCGTCGTCGTCTGCGAAATCCTCGGCCTCGACCCCGAGGCCGTCCGCTCCAGCCTGCAGCGGCTCAAGCACGACCAGTCGGGCAAGCGCAAGGGTTTCCCGCGCGCCCGCCACAACGTCCGGATCCCCGGCCGCGTCTGCGCGCGCCGCAGCGCCTGACACGTTTCGAATCGAATCAGAGGCGTTCCGGGGCAGGTTGCCCCGCCCCGGAACGGCGAGCGGAGAGGGTGGGATTCGAACCCACGGACCCTTGCGGGTCACACGATTTCGAGTCGTGCCGTTTCAACCGGGCTCACGCACCTCTCCGTGCGCGAAAGAACGACGTGAGTAGCAGGCTGGCGTCCTCCGCACAAATACCGCCACGCACCTCCACGCCCGCAAGCGGTCCCCCCGCCCCGTGCAAATCGCACGACGAGCCGAGAGCACCGAACTTCGGCTCGCGGCAGCCGTAGACGAGCCGCCGCACACGCGCCTGGACGAGCGCCCCAGCGCACATCAGGCACGGCTCCACCGTGACGTACAGCGAAGCCCCGGATAGCCGGTAGTTGCCGACGTGGGCAGCAGCTGCGCGCAGCGCCTCGATCTCGGCATGAGCGGTCGGGTCCACCGCCGAGATCGGACGATTTCGCCCGCGGCCCACGACACGCCCGCCGATCGCGACGACGGCGCCCACCGGAACTTCGGAGGCTTCCGCGGCGCGACGCGCGCAGGCGAGAGCGAGTTGCATGAACTCGAGGTCTCGATCGCGCTGCTCCATGGCCGTTCAGATGTTGCCACAAAAGGTCGGGCCGCGCAGCGCTTGCCGCGGCGCCAACCACACCATAGGATCCGCCGCGTGCAAAACGACCCGACGATCGAGCCGGGCTCCATCGTCGTCTTGATGAGTGAGCCAGGCCACTTCACCGTCGTTGCCAATCGAGCCGGCGTGCTCACCCTGAAGAGCCCCCTTGGAAAGGATCGCGTCGTGCTCGAATGCGCCGCACGCGTCCTTCCCGCCACCGACTGACCGCGGCCCTGCACTACCCGAGGACGCGCGCCAGCGCGTCGCTCAGCACGCTACGCCCGGCGCCAGCCAGCAAGGTCGCGTCCGCTTCGAGCAGCCCGGACAATGCCATCAGGCCGTCCGGGCAAAACCGCCGCTCGGCGAGCAGCGGCGCGAGCTCGTCGCCGATCACCCATTCGCCACGGACGATCTCACTCTCTTGCAAGACCGGTTCACCGGTGAACCCCCGTACATAGACCCTTCCCAGCGTCCGGTTGCTCGCGTCCTGATAGGCGATCGACGCCCGGGCTGCACCGGCGCCACCGCGGATGCCGAGCTCTTCTGCCAGCTCTCGACGGGCCGCCTCGTCGTAGGACTCGCCCGCGGCGACCACACCACCACAGGCCACGTCCCAAAAGGATGGATACACGTCCTTTATCGATGTCCGCTGGTGGATGAAGATTCGGTGGGCGTCGTCGAGAACGACGATCCAGACGCACCGGTGCCATAGGCGAAGCCTGCGGATCTCGGCTCGCGTGCGACGTGCGATTACGCGATCGGTCGCGTCCACTTCATCGACCCATTCCATCGGCCTGGCTCGGCGGCCCCCACCGGTCGCGGTCGCCCTACAACCGCAGATCGAATCGCGCAGCGTCCTCCGGAGTGTTGATGTTCAGGAAGGACCTCTCGGCGCCGGGAACCGCGCGCATCTGCGCCTCGCCCACGAAATCGGCATCGATCTCGGGCAGGAAGGCCCGAATGGCCGTCACTCCGGCGCGCAGGGCGTCTTCGATGCGCGGCCGCAGGCGAGTGGCGTAGATTCCGTGCAGAGGTTCGATGTCCCCGTCCCAGCGCGGGATCAGTGCATCTTGGGAATCGAGCCGTTGCACCAGGAACTCGATGGTCGAGCGCTGGACGAACGGCATGTCGCAGGCCAGGACGAACACGTAGGGAGTGGCGACGACTCCCATGGCCGCATGGATACCGGCAAGGGGCCCGCACCCGGGAAACTCGTCACCAGTGACCGTGACGCCGAGGGAGCGAAACTTGTCCGGTCGATTCGCGACCACGACTACTTCGGGAAAGCAGTTTCGGAGGAGGTCGAGCGTCTCGGGAATGAGCACGCGCCCCTCCGCCTGCAAGAAGGCCTTGTCGACGCCTCCCATGCGGCTACTGCGCCCCCCGGCGAGCACCACCCCGGCAACCCGATTGGCCCTGGGCGCGCGCGCCGACGCATCGGGTGACCTTCGTTTGCAAGTGGGGGCTCCGGACCCGTCAGCCGCCATCATCGCTCCGAGGATCTCGCCGGCGGCCTCACACCCGCGGAGCGACCGCTTCATCGCGGGCGATCGACTCGGGGGAAAGGTAGCGCCGAATGAGCCGCGGCGCCGCCTTGAGGACTTCACCCGGATTCTTGAAGACGCGTTCTTCGACCCACTCGTCGGCGACCCAGCAATCAAAGGAAGGGGCGTAGCCGAGGGAGAACTCGAGGATGCGGTCGGCGATGGGGGTTCCGGTGAGGAGCACGCGGACGACGCGGCCGCTGTCGACCAGGACCGCGCGGGCGTAGGGTGGCACCGCGAGCGCCTTGCGAATCCTCTCTTGTTCCTTGTCGGGGTGCGCCTTCTCGGCGAGGCGCACGTAGCTCCAGCCGCCCTCGGGAGGATCGGCGGCGAGCAGGATCTTTCGATTGTTGTCCGTCAGTCGATCGCGGGCGCGATTCTGTTCGTAGCCGATGCCCGCGCGAAAGAAGCGGCTACCGGCCTTCGCGACCGGCTTGGCGACGCCCGCGCCTGCCGCTTCCGAGGTGTCGACCCACCACCGATTCTCCACCGCCGATTCGGAGGGCTGATCTTCGTCCGCAGGCATCGGGGGAGTTGCGTCCTTCAAACGTCCAAGCGTCCAAGCGACCGTAGGGTGTTCACGCCGGCCAATCGGCGCAGTCGGCCGAACGGTAGTGAGGGGGGTGGCCGATGTCAACGAAGCACCGCACCGCAGGTGCGGTGAGATTGGACGCTCACCGATGGCTCGGATACGATCGCCGGCATGTTTCCCGTATTGCTCGAGCTCGGACCGATCCGCATCTACAGCTTCGGCCTGATGATGGCGCTCGGCTTTCTCGCGGCCGCGTACTTCTCCGGCAAGGAGCTGTCGCGCCGGGGCTACGATGGAGAGCTCGCTTCGAGCCTCGTGATCTGGGCTGCCGTCGGCGGGATCGTCGGAGCCCGGCTGTGGGTGATCTTCGACGATTGGAGCGGCTTCGTCGCCGATCCCGTGGGTGCGATTTTCACCGGGGCCGGCTTCACCTGGTACGGCGGCTTCCTCGGGGGCCTGGTGCTCGTAACGATCGCGCTGCGGCGCTACCGAATACCCTGGAGCGTCGCGACGGACTGCATCGCCCCGGGGATGGTGCTGGGCCACGCCCTGGGACGCATCGGCTGCCAACTCGCGGGCGACGGCGACTGGGGCGCGGTTACCAACGTTCCCTGGGGAATGGCCTACCCGAACGCGATCGTCGGGTGGCCCCATCCGCCGGGCGTCGTGGTCCACCCGACTCCGCTCTATGAGGCGGCGGCCTACACGGCGATCTTCGCCTTCCTGTGGAGCATCCGCCGCTACGACTTCCCCGCCGGCACCCTCTTCTGGCTCTTCTTGCTCCTGTCACCTCTCGCCCGCTTCTTCATCGAATTCGTTCGCATCAATCCTGCCGTCGCCGGACCGCTCTCCGAGGCACAGGTGACGAGCCTCGTCTTGATGGCCGTCGCCGCCGTTCAGCTGCTGCGGACACGACGCGGGATTTCGGCGGCGGTCGCCTGATTCGCCCACGATGCAGCGGGTCGTCCCCATCGCCTTTCTCGTGCTCGCGCTGGTCGTAGTCGCGGTGATGCAGTGGCAGGCGCCCGGATCGAAGGCCGGGTTCGACGCGCCCCCCTTTTCACTTCCCGATCTGGACGGCCGCTCGCACGATCTCGGCGACTACGCCGGTCGTGTCGTCTTCCTCAACGTCTGGGCCACCTGGTGCCCACCGTGCCGCGAGGAGATGCCGTCGATGCAGAGGCTGCACGAGAGCTACGCGCAAGAAGGCCTGGTCGTCCTCGCCGTCAGCGAGGACGAGGGACCGCCCGAACCCGTCCGCGCATTCGCGGAGAGCCTCCGCCTCACCTTCCCGATCCTGCTCGACCCCGAAGGAGTCGTACCCTCGCTGTACGGCGTCACCGGCTATCCGGAGACCTTCCTGATCGACCGCAGCGGCCGCATCGTGCGCCACGTCATCGGGCCCGCGGACTGGTACGCTCCGGCAGCCCGGGCGGAGATCGAGCAGCTGCTGCGACAAGCGCCGGCGACCGGCGCCGACGAGTAGCGCTCAGGTCAGCCGAACTCGCGACCCGTTGATCCTTCTGGTAGGAACCGGCGGGGATGCCTGCAGAAAGAGACCCTTCCGACGGTTCCACGCCGATTGCTGCGTGGATCGCGATCCTCATTGCCCTCGGCGCCACCGCCGTGCTCGCCGTGCGCGCCTGGCATGGAAACATCGGCATGGCGGGTCTGCTCGCCCTGCTGGTCGCGGCGGGCACATACTTCGCCTTCCGGCGCTGGAGCCCGCCGAGCACCCGCGCTGCACGCGACCTGTGGGCGAAATCGGCCTTCACGATCCTCGGCATCCTCGCCCTGCTGCGCCACCCGATCGACATCGCACCCGGCGAGGCCGCACCGATCTACGCTGCCATCGCCCGCTACATCGCCACGGTGGATCCGACTTGGTTCGCCCTGTTCGCCCTCATCGCAATGGCCGTCAAGTTCTCCGGCGTCATCGCCTCGGCCTTCGCCTGGCACCTGTTGCTCATCGGTCAGGGCATTCGCTTTCCGTTCTGGTCGACGATCATGACCTCGTTTCTGATCGGGC